>CAMYZR010000051.1 GCA_947303905.1 uncultured Atopobiaceae bacterium | reverse complement strand
CAGGCCGGCCTCGTTGGGCTCGAGCTCGTCGCCCTCGGGGAAGATGCGGCTCCAGGAGATGGACGTGCGGAAGCATTTGAAGCCCATCTCGGCGAGAAGCGCGATATCCTCGGGATAGGTGTGATAGAAGTCGATGCCCAGATGGTTGGGATAGTACTTGCCCTCGACGACGCCGTCGGTGATCTCGCGCGGCACGCCGTTGGCGCCACCGGTCATGACGTCAGACACGGACAGGCCGCGGCCGTCCTCCGCATAGCCACCCTCAAGCTGATGCGCTGCGACAGCGCCACCCCACAGAAAGTCCTTCGGTAGTGCCATGGTTTCCTCCTCCTCATGTGCCCTGAACGGGACTTTTCCCTATTTGTCTATCATGGCAAATGTGCGTTTGACCCTCTTGCGGCCTGCCTGACTCTTTGGCACAAGCGCTCGCCGTTCTTCGGTAACAGGACGGCAGAGGGACGTCCTTTCCCCGAACCGAACTGCGGCGACTGAGACGGCCGGCTCCCTTTCGTAGTATCAAAGGCGTACAACGCTGGAGAGGAGTCGCATGAACCCCGTCATCCCACTGGCACTCATAGGCACTTGGTACGGCTATGCAGCAGCATCGGACCCTGACGATACGCCCTACGACCGGACGTTCGTACGGGCGGGCGTGGCTGTCGTCGGCACGGCAATGGGTGCCTGGCTCGCTCGTCAGAAGTCCAGGCTTGCCATCCCTATCACACTTGCCACGGGCGTGGGCACTGTGGCCGCCGGCCTCATCAATCAGCGCAAGCGCAGCACATACGTGCGACGCACCTGGAAAGAGGGCTCGTGGCGCGACAAGGTGTTCAACAAGGCGATGCCCGTTGCCCACGTGGCACTCGTTGCCGCCGAGGCTACGGATGCCGCGCTCGTGCTCGCAAGGCACGCAACACGCAAGATAGTCGCGACAAGGGCACCTCTCCCGCTTTCCATGCACGCTCGCTATCCCCTGGTGCGCAAGCTCACCCTGTACTACATGGCATGCTCCTTGGTCGGCCACTGGGGCGAGATGGCCTTTTGCACGGGCATCAAGCACGGCCTCTTCAAGGGAGGCTACGACCGGTCCAACCACATGCTGTGGGACCAGTGGCTCTTTCCCTTCCCCGCGGAGGGCACGGCCGCAGTGCTGATCTCGCTCTTTCTCTCTCCGCTCAAGGACCTGCTCCAAGACCGCACCCATCGGCTCTCGGGCAGGGGCGCCATTCCTGCCGCAGGAGAGCTACCAATCGCACTTGCCGCGAGCTTCCTCGTCAACCAGCTGGTATGCACTGCCATCGACTACGGCACGGGAATGGTTGCCAACCGCAACTACGAGCTGTGGGACTACCGCGACATGCCTTACAACTTCCAGGGACAGATCTGCCTGCAGAACTCGCTGTTCTACACTGCCGTGGCCACGGCATGCACCTGGTGGCTCTTCCCAGCTGCGGAGCGAGGCTTTGTCAAGGCGGGCGAGGCCGTGGTCGAGGGGACGTTCGTGGGCCTTGGAAGTCTCTTCCTCATGCTTGAGCTGCTCTACCATGTCGTTCCGCGCGACGTGGAGGGCTTTGTCAAGGCGATTGGCGGACGAGCCGGCGTGACGCGTCCGTCCCAGGGGACGGAACCGGGGCCCGTTGCGTCCGCGCGGGAGGACCGGTCGTGATGGCTCCCGAATCTAGCCTTCGGGCTGGTACATCTCGTAGCGAGCGGCGTCCTCAGGACCAATCTCACGCATGACCCTACAGGGATTGCCCACGGCGACCACGCCCGAGGGTATGTCCTTCACCACCACGCTCCCCGCGCCAATGACCACGTTGGAGCCGATGGTCACCCCCGGGCACACCAGCACGCCCATGCCAATCCAGACGTTGTCACCCACCGTGATGGGCAGCGCGTACTCGAGGCCGGCATTGCGACGCTCGGTGTCCACAGGATGTCCAGCCGTCGAGAACACGCAGTTGGGGGCAATGTAGACATCGTGCCCAAAAGTGACCGACGCGCCGTCAAGCACCACCAGCCCGTGGTTGGAGTAGAAGTTCTCCCCCACGTGGATGTTCTTGCCGTAGTCGCACCAGAACGGCTGGACAAAGGTGAAGTGCTCGTCGTGGCTGCCGATAATGCGGTCTATCAGCGCCACTCGCGCCTCCTCGTCGGTCGGCCGAAGCTGGTTGTACTCCCAGCAGAGCTCCTTGCACTCGCGCACGGCGGCTGTCACCGCAGGCTCGAAGTTAGCGTCGTAGAGCTTGCCGCCAGTCGAGGCCGTCATTGCGGCTACGCGGGTACGGTTGTCGTCGGTCATGGTCTCCCTCTCTTTTGCGGCTTGATCGCCCGGCGGCTGGGCATCGGTTGAACTAAACCTCGAACGGGTGGAACGTCGGAACCATGCGGTCATAGGTGCAGAAGCCCTCGAAGCCGAGGTCAGCCAGGTACTTCTGGAAGTGCCGCAGGTAGGCACCGAGGTGCTCGGGCGCATGGCTGTCTGAGCCCAATGTGATGATCTTGCCGCCCAGGTCGCGATACAGCTCGAGAATCTCGCGCGCCGGCTGGCTGTCCTTCAGCCCGTAGCGCACGGACGAGGTGTTGAGCTCGATGCCCTTGCCCACCTTGATCACGTGCTCGAGCGTAGCGGCCACGAGGTCGCGGTTGGCCGGAAAGTCCAGGATGCCCTCTGGGTCGTAGCGCTTGATGAGGTCGAGGTGCGCGAGTACGCTCCAGTGCTCGAAGCTCGTCGTCACGTCGTAGAGCTCCTGGTAGTAGGCGCGGTTGTACTCCTGCTGGGCACGCCCCTCCTGGAACTCGCCCGTCCAGAACTCGAGGTCACCCACCTGATGGATGGAGAGCAACGTGAAGTCCAAATGCTCATGCCACTTGTCCCACAGCGCGTTGAACTGCGGGATCGTGTGCGACTGCACGCCAAACTCCAGGCCGCGCTTGATCGTGACGCGTCCCTCCCACTCGTCGCGCAGTGCCTCGATGCAAGGGAAGTACGCGTCGTAGTCAACGTTGACCACACGCTGGCCCTCCATCACCTTGGCAGAGAGGGCTTGGTCCCAGCCGGGCTTGATGCCGTAGTCCACGTGATCGGTGAAGCAGATCTCGTCGAGGTTCTGCCTCCAGGCATCTGCCACGACCTTCTCGGGCGCGTACCAGGAGTCGTCGGAGAACATGCAGTGAACGTGGTAGTCGGCGAGCATGACGGGGTCCTTTCAGCGGTGGTGGCATCCCCTTCTCGATGGGAGCCGCACGAATCAGCGAGCCTTCGATTGGCTTGAGACACTCGATAAGAGGCGCGGCGAGCTCCCGCTCGTCACGCCCCTGCGCATCAGCGTTCTACTAGGCGGCATCGCCCCTACACCTGGTCGAGGTGGAAGGCCAGGGCGCCAATGAGGTTGGCCTCGTTGCCGTACTTGCAGGTGACGATCTCGGGCTTGGAGAACGGCAGGTACGGATGGATCTCGTAGAGCTTGTCCACGGCGTCGCGGATGAGCGAAGTGGCCTCGGGACGTGCGGAGATGCCGCCACCGATGGCGTAGCGCGGCAGGTCGAGCACGGACTGCAGGCAGACGATGCCAGAGGAGGCCCACATGGCATACTCGTCCATGACCGCAACGGCGTCGGGGTCGCCTGCTTCGTAGGCGTCGAAGAGCATGATGCCATCAGCGTTGGCGAGGCCCTTTGCCAACCCGAACTTGGGGACGATGGCGCCCGCAGCGATCTTGCCGGCCCAGATGGCACTGCCCGCATGGCCCTCGTGAATGGCCGGGTAGTCACAGACCAGCCAGGAGAGCTCACCCGCGCCGCCCGAGCAGCCCATCCACACCTTGCCATTGAGCACGATGCCGCCACCGACACCGGTGCCCAGCACCAGCACGGCACCAGAGTCCACGTCGGAAAGGGCGCCGGACCAGCTCTCGGCGATGGCCGCGCACTTGCCGTCGTTGGCGACGGTCGTGGGCTTGCCAAACACGGCGCCGTACTTCTCCGCTGCCGGATAGTCATGCAGCCACGTGAAGGCGCCACCGGTGTATGCCCAGCCCTTTGCCGTGTCGATGCGACCCGGCATGGAGATGGCAACGCCCTCGTAGTCGTCTCCGACGACCTTGTGCACCTCCTCAAGCGACTCGAGCATGTGCGCCTCGGACGTGGTGTTGGCGGGCACCTTGCCCTGCGTGACGAACGCGCCGTCGCCGTCCATGATCGCGTACTTGACGAAGGTGCCTCCGATATCGAGAACCAGATACTGAGCCATGCTTCTCCCTTTCCCTCGTGACCCTTTGATTAGTCCCAGACTAGCATTGCCACCGTCAATGAAGACTACGGGCGCTGCTGGCGAATGCGATTCATCGGTCACCAAACAGAGAGGGAGGGGCCCATCGAGGAACCCCTCCCTCTCGCTCGCATCGTATGGACGCCTACGGACGCGGCGTCCCACACTCCATGCAGAACTTGCCCTTGTTGGAGGCCCCGCAGCTGGGGCAGGTCCATGCATCGTCCGCAGGCTTGGGCGTGCCGCACTCGGAGCAGAACTTGCCCGTGTTGCTCGCGCCGCAGTTGGGGCAGGTCCAGGCGGCAGCGGGTGCCGGCTTGGGGGTTCCGCACTCCATGCAGAACTTGCCCGTGTTTGTCGTGCCGCAGTTGGGGCAGGTCCAGCCTTCGGCGGCTGCCTGCGGCGCCGTCACTTGATAGGCGTTGGCCGGCTGCTGGTAGGGCTGGCTCGTGTCATAGAGGCCAGAGGCATTCATGGCACCAGCCGCATTCTGCATTATGTTGATGCCGGCGAAGCCCATCATGGCACCAGCTTCGTTGCTCGCAGCAGCCTTCAGGGCCTCGCCCTGCGTGATCGCAGCGTTGGCGGCGCGCATGTTGGGGTCGCGCATGACCGCGGTCAGCTGCAGCTGCTTGATGCGCTCCTCATCCTCGGGCAACGCGGCAATGGTGTTGATGCCCACGCCCACCACGGCGATGCCGCGACGCTGCGTCCACTTGACGGAAAGCTCCTGCTCCATGGCCTCGGCGAGCTCGGTGGTATGCGCCGGGAAGAGACTGAAGCGGATGCCCATCGCGGAGAGGCGACCGAAGCCCGGCTGCAGGGCCGTCAGAAACTCGCTGCGCATCTGGCTGGAGATCTGCTCGAGACGGAAGGTGTCAGTCACGTTGCCGGCAACCTGCGTGTAGAAGAGCAGCGGATCGACGATGCGGAACGAGTACTCGCCGTTGCAGCGGCAGCCGATGTCAGTGTCGAGGCCGATGTTGGCGTCTACGACGCGCACGGTGACAGGCGCGGGCGTACCGTACTTGTTGCCCATGATCTCCTTGGTATTGACAAAGTAGACGCGCAGGTCGTTGGCGGCGTCCCCACCAAAGGAGATGCGCTCCCCGATGCGCAGGAAGGTTGCCTTGACCTGCTCGCCGAGGTCGCCGTAGAAGACCGAGGGCTCGGTCCCGCTGTCAAAGAGGAACTCGCCGGCCTCGGCGCACACGTCCACGACGGCACCCTGATGCACGATGAGCATGCACTGCCCCTCGTTGACCGCGATGACTGACCCGTCTGTCAGGAGATTGTCGCTGCCACCCGTGCGCTTGCGGCCCTTGACCATGAGCACGTTGTTGGGAATCGCGTCACAGTAGATGTAGTCTCGCCACTGCTCGCTGAGCACACCAGCCGCCGCACCAAGCCCTGCCTTCAGAAGTCCCATGTTGCACCCTCTTTCTCATCAGCCATGGGACGTCCGCCCATGGCGCAAATCCGTTCTTGACGCCAGCCCATACGGCCAGATTGGCTATTGGGCGCCCTCGAGGCTGCTCCCGCAGTACTCGCAGCAACCGTTTGCATCGGGTTTGGTGGTCGCCAGGCAATGCGGGCAGGTGACGGCGCGCTTTGGTGCAGCGGCCGCACGCTGCTTGGCACGGATGCCCGTCAGGGACTCCTTGATCTCCTTGGCCAGCGCCTCCGTCTGGCGATACTCTGCGGAGACATTGCTCTCGATGCGACTCGAATTGAGCCTGAACTCCACCTGCTCCACGTAGGGGTGATCGATGTAGACGGTCACATAGATGTCGTAGTCGATGTCGTAGCGCGGTGGGTTGTAGGAGACCTCCTCGCCCTCGGCATTCTTGCGCTTGATCTCGGTCTTGCTCTCTCTGACGTTGTAGTCGCAGCCGGTAATCTGCGAGAAGTCAATCACGTCGGGGTTGCGGTCAGCCCAACCGCTGGGCTGCGCGTTTGTGATGATCACCTTGGACTGGTCCTCGTCGAGATAGACCTTGGTCCCGTTGCCCAAGGCGCGCGTCACATGGAAGGCTGCGACATCGGCTCGATTGGCCTCGCGATAGCTGAGCTGTTCTCGGATGTCCTCCACCGTGGCAGACCTATGCCCGTGGAAATAGGGCGAGAGCTTGCCAGAGCAGTCTTTGCAGAGGTAGCCTTCGCTGATCTTGGTCTTGCCAAAGATGCCAAGCTCCTTGCTGCAAATCGCACAGTTCTTCTTCTCAAATAAGTTCCCAAACAGCGCCATCGTCCATCAACCTTCCCGCTGGTACCTGCTTATACACATAGTATGAGTGAACCCAGTCTTCTTTCTCGCCCCTTCGGTCCATATCGGATGAGTGGAGCGGTCGGCGGCTCTGATGGGAACAGCACGTAGCGCTATGATGGGTGCTTGGCAAAAGCGGAGGGGTTTGGCATGGATCGCAAGAGGATGATTACCGGCGTCGTCTCGACACTCGCAGGAGCGATCTCCTGGGGTGCGTCAGGCACCTGCGTTCAGTACCTGTTTGCGCACAGCGCCATCGACTCGCTGCTGCTCACCGCGCTGCGTCAGGTAGGCGCCGGCATCATGTTCTTGGTCACGCTCCTTGTGCTCCAGCGCCCCCAGCTCAAGGCCATGGCATCCGATGCCGACACGCGTCACAGGCTGCTCATCCTCGGCACGGCAGGCCTCTTCCTCAACTCGGCGCTCTACGCCACCACCATCAGCTACACCAACGCGGGCACGGCGACCGTCCTGCAGAGTCTGAACGTTCCCATGGTGCTGGCACTGGCCTGCCTCATGGAGCGACGCCTTCCGCGCGGACTCGAGGTGGCAGCCCTCGCCTGTGCGGCATTGGCCACCTTCCTCATCGCGACGGGCGGTGACCCAGGCACACTGAGCCTCCCCATACTGGGCCTGATCTTTGGTGTGGCCACGGCCGCCGCATCGGTCTTCTACACCACCTACCCCAAGCCGCTCTTCGAGCGCTGGGGCAGCCTCGCCACCACCGGCATCGCCATGTCGGTCGCGGGCGCGAGCGGCCTGGTCTTCTGGCTTCTCACACGTGGCCTGATCAGCGGGTTTCCTGCACTTGGACTCGACTGTTGGGCAGTGCTGGGCGTAGCCTCGTTCGTGGGCACCTTCGGCGCCTACGGGCTCTTCCTGCACGGCATATCCATCGTCGGCCCCGTGCGCGGCAACATGCTCGGTGCCGCCGAGCCCGTGAGCGCCACCGTGCTGACGGCGCTCATGCTCAACACGGCCTTCTCCTGGGCTGACTGGGCAGGCCTCGTGCTCATGGTGGCGACCATCGTCCTCGTGACGCTGCAGTCCGCAGAAAGTGCCAGCTAGCCGGCCTGCCCCTCTCCAGAGTCCTCCCACAGGTACACGCGACACTCATAGGGCCGCAGGAAGAAGGCGTTGCCTTCCAGCGGCGCGTCCTCAAAGGCGTTCGCGGCAATGCCCACCAGCGGACGCGTGTTCAACGCCTCCGCCAGCTCCAGCGTCTGATCGCCGCCGGTATAATCGACGATCACCGCGTCGCCGTTATCAACGATGTAAACCAGGCCTT
>CAMYZR010000050.1 GCA_947303905.1 uncultured Atopobiaceae bacterium | reverse complement strand
AGTGCTTATTGACGTCGTAGTCGACTATAACGGTTTTGCTGCGCATGAGCGCTGGGAAGGGCCTCGGATTATGCCCCTTGACCGGGTTAGCCAGCGTCACTTGTTTGTACTGGAACTCCCCGACGCTCACGTCAAGAGCAAGGCTGTAGTTTGCTGTATTGAGATGCTCTACCAACTCGTCCAGATTGTCGAAGGCAAGCTTCAAGCTGAAGGTGCAACCGCATCGCTTGAAGGCGCGCGCATCCTTGCTACTGCCTGGAAGCACCGTGCAGATGGCTGTAGTCTGCGTCACGGATGTTCCGCTTTCGTCGACGAGGCGGACGGTCGCCTGAGCCTCCTGTGAGCTAAGGTAGGCAATATGCACAAGGGCCGCGATTCTCAAGGTACCCGCCCAGAACTCCGCTCGTTTAATCTTTGTGGAAATACTCCCATCACGCAGCTCATGGCTCATGTCGGTGTCAGCGTCCGATAGATTCTCGAAAGGGAATACGCCAAAGAGGTGTCCGCCGTGCTCCTTCACCAGAAGGCTGGGGAAGTGATTCTTGTCGTATTCTAGTGCGCGATCAATTCCCTCACCGTCACGGCGCCTAGCCAGTGTGTACTTGATCCTGTCGATGGCGCGCAGGCGCGCGAATGCACGCTTATCAATGTGCTCCGAGTACTCTGCTATGGTATCCATAACTACGGTTCTGTACTCGTCGTCTGCGCCTGGCAGCCGGTTAAGGTATACGCGGAGGTCGTGCGAAAGCCACTTGAAGTCCTTCTCGAGTATCAGCTTCTCGTCGGTGACATGATTCGCGAAGTACCGGTCCACGTCGTGTATGGCCGCCATTCGATCGTTAAAGTTCCAAATCGTGGCAAGCTGCTGCGTCGTGGACAACGGCCCTTTGTCTCGGACGCGCCAGAGATAGACAACCGATTTCAGGACTCCGATGCCTTGCGCCTCGCAATAGCAGGTCATGATGGTGGACTCGTCCTCAAAGAACCGTCCCTCAGTCCATGTAATACCTGCTTGCTCGTAGAAGCTGTGCCTGAAGATCTTGTTGCAGGCGGTTGTGTCGTATATAAGTGAGGGGCTTTCGTAAACGGTGGTGCGACCTTCTGCCACATCGTCAAAAGCCAGGCGATGAATACGGTTGTCCAAATACTTGCCATTGACGAGACGCTTGATGTTTCCAGTCACGATGTCGCAGCTTTCGCGCTCACCGAGCTCTACCAAGTCATGGAGCGCGTTCGCGGGGATGATGTCATCGGAGTCGACAAACATCAACCAGCGTCCCGTGGCATAGTTCATGCCTATGTTGCGCGCGCGGCCAGGTCCGCCATTGGGGATGCGGTGATACTCGATGTTGGAATGCTCTGCGACGTAGGGTTCGATTACTTCCTCGGTGTTGTCGGTAGAGCCGTCATCGATAATGATTAGCTGCCAAGAGGTTAGCCGCTGATTGATGACCGAATCGATGAGTTCGGGCAGGTAGCAAGCGGTGTTGTACGTGGGGACGATAAGCGAGACGGCGGGAGTGGCGCTACACGTTGGCTCAGCATCTGCCTCTACCTGCATGTTTCTGCCCTGGTCGCACGTTCCCAATTCAGTGCCTTTCAATACTTGATGCAGCTGTCCTGATGCAGGGCAACATTATAGCTTCTCTGGCATGCGGGCCTCACGAGGCGTCGGGTCAGCTGCGCGGATGCGAGGTGAGCCTGCAAAGGTCCCACAGACGCGCGAGTGCAAGCCAGGCAACCTCATAGAACTGATGTGCCTGCGTGGTGGGGACGAGGTCTCCGCAGACGAAGGAGCGCACGTCCTCGCTCGCGACCTCGGTGCCCGCGATAAACGACTCGGGGCATCCGTAGGCCTGCGACAGATAGACGCACTTGTTCTTGTAGTGCACGTGCATGTCCGGGTAGACGCACAGGAAGGGGATGCCGAGCACGCCCGCCACGAGTGCTGCGTGGTAGCGCGAGCAGATGACGGCGCTGCAGTCGAGCAGTGGCGTGTGTGTCATGTCCGGGGTGTACGGCGCGATGCTCACGAGGCTGGGCTTGGAGCACGCATCCTTCAGTTTCTTGAGGTAAGAGGCATCACCCGAACGATAGAAGGGAATGAGTTCGATGCGTGCGTCGGGGGCGTCGGGCAGCTGCGCGATTGCCTCGAGAGCCGCCTCGAGGACCTGTGCGTTGATGTCGTGCATCTCCTTGACGTAGAAGGGGACGAAGCCCAACACGAAGCTCTGAGGACTCGTGCAATCGAGCGCCTTGAGGGTGCGGTTGCCAAACGCCACGTCGGGGCAGACGGTCACCTTTGCGGTGTCGATGCCCGAATCCCGCAGCACCTGGAGTGAGAATTCGTCGCGGACTGAGAAGCTGTCCGCGCATTGGATGATGGCTCCCAGCCGTTTGACGTATTCCTCCGACGTGAACTGCCAGTTGGTGCTAAGCCCGATGGCAAAGACGTGCTTGCCCCGTGCGAGCAGGTATTCGCTCAGCCTGATGAAGAGGTTGCCCGTGTTGATGTTGGTGGGCTTGTCGTTGTACTGCTTGTCATCGAGGATTGCCCCGCCGCCCCATACGATTGCGTCGAAGCTGTCGGCCAGCAGGCTCGCTTCCTCCGTCGAGCGGGGATAGCGGACCGTGCGGACGCCTAGCTCGTTGAGGTACTCATAGTCGTATCTGGCATTTTGCCACGTGAGGACCCACAGGCGATCACGTACGTCCTGCGGGGCGTGGTCCACGAGCGTGCGCAGCATCAGCTCGTCGCCCAAGTTGTCCGCACCGTACCACCCGGCGAGCAAGATGCCCTTGCCTGACTGGTTGCGCACGAGGGATGCGCAGTATTCCTGCATGGATGTCAGGCGCTTGAGCTGCGTGTCGAGCGTCTTGACGGTGTTGCGCAGCTGCTCCTGATCCTTCCTCACGGCCCCGAGCGTCGTCTCGACGTTCTTGATGTGGTCGAGCAGCTCGTCGGACCGGTCGAGGTACACCTGGTTAGATGGCCAGAGCTTGCTGCGAAGGGTGTGCAGGAACGACATGGGTACCTCCGGATGGATGCGGTGACGTTGCCATTATAGAGGTCGATGGTCGATTGTGCGATTCGGACCCGTACCTGCGGGTGAGGCCGATGTCCGTGAGGTCGAGGCAGGATCAAGCGTATATTGCGGGAATTGGGGCGTGTCCCTTCTCCCCGCAGCCTGATGCTAGAATGGCACGGATGCCATGCCTTGTGCAAAGGAGCCTCAGTATGCCAGCCATCAGCGTCGTCCTTACGGTCCGGGACGCTTCGGCGCAGCTTGATGCGTGTGTCCAGTCCCTTCTTGCGCAGACGTTCACGGACTTTGAGGTCCTGTGCATATGCAGCGGGGCGTACACCTACCTGCCTGCGAAGCTGCAAAGCCTCGCGGCCAAGGATGGTCGGTTCAGGCTCTTTGCGGCTGATGTGTCTGGTCGGTCGTTCACGTGGCGTGATGCGTTGGGGCAGTCGGAGGCTCGCTACGCGTGCCTCATAGATGACAACGCCGTGCTCGATCCGAACATGCTCGAACAGCTGTATGGGCTTGCGGAGCGGCTGGAGCTCGATGTCGCGCTCTGCAACGGCGAGCAGATTGATGGCTCGCGTGCGACATCTGATCTGCGGCTGTTCGCCTGGGATATCAGGCACGAACTCCTGCCCTTGCACGGGGCCTTCTCGGCCAACGAGGCGCAGCGGCTCTTTGACGCGGTACCGCCGCGTTCGTGGGACAGACTCTACAGGCGTGAGCTCCTGCTGGATGCTGCCGTCACGGACAAGGTTGCTTCTCCAGCTGCCAGCGCGTCTCTCGCGTTGACCGCCATCGCAGAAGCCCAGCGCATAGACTACATCAGCAGCGTGCTGGCAACGCATCGCAGCGCACTTCACTTCTCGATGGATGATGTGCTCGACGAGCTGACAACGGTCAAGCGACATCTGGAAGACCGTGACATCTACCAGCAGCGCGAGCGTGACTTCGTGAACGTCGCGGCGCGTGGTTTGTGCGAGATGCGCACCAACCTCTCTGCGAGCGAGCAGGTCGCCCTGTGCTCGAAGTTGCGCGGCGTGTGTCGTGAGCTGGGGATTTCCGGCAAGGATCGCGAGTTCTTCTACCAGGGGTCGGTGTACGACGCCCTGTCGGAGCAGCTCTCGTGGGCCAACCCGAGCGTCACGGTGCTCATGCCCTCACTCAACGTGGCCCCGTTCATCCGTCAGGCGGTGGAGAGCGTTCTCAACCAGACGCTCAGGACCATCGAGGTGCTCTGCATCGACGCTGGTTCGACTGACGGAACGCTCGAGATTCTGCGCGAGTACGAGGAGGCCGACCCTCGCGTGAGGGTCATCATCTCGGATAAGCGCAGCTACGGATACCAGATGAACCTCGGCCTTGCCGCGGCGCGGGGCGAGTACATCGGCATTGTGGAGACGGACGACTTCGCCGACCCAGAGATGTTCGAGACCCTGTACCGGAAGGCGAAGCACCACAAGGCGCAGGTCGTAAAGGGCAACTACTACGACTACCGCGGCAAGCCCGTCGACAAGAGTACCTTCCACAATAGCTACTACCGCCTGCCGTACGATTGCCTGCTCACTGACGAGGAGAAGATCGAGGCTATCCGCAGGATTCCCTGCATCCGGTCGGGCATCTACGAAAAGAAGATGCTGCGGAGCAACAAGATTGGCTTTTTGGAGACACCTGGTGCGTCGTATCAGGACACGTCCTTCGTCCTCAAGGTGTGGGCGACCGTGGATCGAGCCGTTCTTGACGAACACGCTTTCCTGCACTACCGCAACGACAACGAGGCAAGCTCCGTCAACCAGAGCGACAAGGTCTATTTCGTCAACGGCGAGTTTGCGAGCGCCTACGAGTATTACCTTGCGCGCCATGGCAGCAAGAGCGGATTCACCAAGTCGCTTCGTTGCCGGCAGGCGGTTGCGTACCTGTGGAACTACGACCGCATTGCCGATGAGTTCAGGCCTGAGTACCTGGAGCATATACGCGACGAGTTCATGGTCGCGCGCGATGTGGGCGAGCTTGACCGAAAGTACTTCTGGCCGAAGAAGTGGGATGCGGTCCATAAGATCATGGAGAGTCCCAGTGACTACTATGCGAGCCAGCGAGTGGCCGAACTGGAGCAGAAGACGGCTGACGGTGTTGTGCTGAGTGTCGTCGTCAACACCTGTGGCTGTAACGAGCGCCTTACGTGCTGCCTTGAGAGCATTGCCCGCCAGGACTTGTCGCGCGCGGAGGTCATCTTTGTGGACGACCAGTGCGATACAGTGGCGTCGGAGCAGCTTGCAGCGCAGGTTGCAGGGGATGAGCGCTTGCAGCTGGTCGCTGGCGAAGACGTGACGGTCAGTGGCCTGATGGCCGAAGCGGTGACGCGTGCTCGTGGTACGTGGGTGCTGTTCATCGACGGTGCTAGCGCACTTGAGTCTGACGCGGTGAAGAACCTGGTCAACTACTTGGATGCGAGTGCCGCGGACGTGGTGCTCCTGCAGCATGACGAGTTTGACGTGGTCCAGGGCAAGCTGGCTGCCACGGGCGTGGGGGTTGACCTTGGCCAGAGGCGCGGGCTTGAGGTTCTGAATGCGCAGACAAACGTTCATTCAATTCTGCAGATTGCGGACGCGCACGTTGCGAACAAGGTGTTCCGCAAGGGCTTCATTGAGCGGGAGCAGCTGAGGTTTGCGGACGATGCACTCAATGGGGACGTTGCCTTCTGCGAGCTTGGGCTGCTGAAGGCGGGTTCCGTCGAGGTGAATGAGGGAACGTTCGTTGACGTGCTGGTGGGTGTGGATGACGCGCGTGATGCAGAGCTGAAGCTGCACCCAGAGGCTGCGGTTGATGCGTGGGTTGCGCTGCTTGAGGAAGCGAGCAGGCAGGGGCTGCTGGTCTCACACGCGGAGACGCTCGTCAATGCTGCGTCGCAACAGCTGGCCGATGACATGGAGACCCTGCGTGGGTGTTACGATGCGCGGGCGTCCCTGTGTACGACGATTGCAGGAAGCAAGGCTCTGACCAGCGGAATCTCCAGCCAGGGCAGGCAGTACTATGCGTCGGAGTGGGTGGCCGACCATGTGTGCGGGGCCGTTCAGGCGGTCGCGTTCACAGGTGCGGGTGAGGTTGATCCGCGCCTGCAGCATGCTGCTTCAGCGATTGCGGATGTGCGAGATGCGGTGTTTGGCGATTCTGCCTACGAAGCCAAACCACTCACTGAGCTGGTGGATTGTGTCGTGGAAGCGGTGCGCGAGGCGGGTGGGGCTGCCGCGTTCCTGTGGTGGTGCCTGCCTGCTCGTGAGCAGCAGGTCTTGGATCAGCTGATTGTCGTCAAGCTTCGCGACCAAGAGGCTTTCAATAACGATGCGGCTCGCGAGACGGACCTGCGGGCGGGTCGCGACGAGGCAAAGCACCAGCTCCTGCTCACGCAGCGCGAGCTTGCAGTGACAAAGAAGCGGCTTGCGACAGCCGAGAAGAACCTAAAGGCACAGAAGAAGAACCTAGAGGCACAGAAGAAGAAGCTAGAGGCACAGAAGAAGAGCCTAGAGGCACAGAAGAAACAGGCTGCGGAAGACATCCGGCTTGCGAAGGAAGCCGTGAGGGCGTCGCGTTCGTACCGGTTGGGAAACGCGCTTGGTGCTCCGTGGCGGGTCGCACGGGCGCTACGCGACAAGATTCAGGGCCAGTAGGCTTCGCGGGATCGAGGCATGAAGCGCTGGAGGGTAGCCTCCAGCACCTCGCCAAGGGTTGGGAGTCGGCTCCAGGTTCCAGTTCTGCTGCAGAAACACCGTGGTACGCCAGGACATGGCGGCATTTATGCACCAGCTGTATGAGAACTTGAAGTAGTCTTGAAGATCTGAAATCAGCTCGTTATCGCCTTGAGTTGAACCCGCTCTCATATTCGTCGAAGCAGGTTCTATGCGTACACTAGTCTCTAATTGACAGGCTTGTGTGTGATGGTTCGACGCTACTCTTTCTACGACGTCAGAGAGCTTCGCAAAGGCCGTTCGCGCAATTGGGAACAACCACTTTTGCGACACATACTTACCACTTTTTCATAATGCGACATTCGCTGCTCTCTTTGTCACTCACATCCCATAGAGTTGAACAATCTGCCTCATTTCTGAACCTGTTTCGCTGGAGGTTGTTGTGCTAAGGAAAGCCTTGTCCGTCGTATTATCCCTGCTACTTGTCTCCGACCTAGTTCCCATTCAGACATACGCATATGCAGCGGAAGCTCTTGGAGGGGAGTGTCAAGCTATCTCGGAAGTGGAGGAGGGAGGCGAAGGTTCTGAAGAGAGCCGTGAAGTGCTGGTCAATGATAAGCTCGGTATGTCCGAAAACGATTTGGGCGATGATCAGCAACCTCCTCTTGACTCGCGGGATACGGGCGAAGAGCAGGAATTCGAAGAAGCTGAAGAAGAACTCCTGCTTAAAGTGCAGTCTAGCAGTGGGAGCTGTGGCGATGATGCGACGTATGTTCTTGATGACGATGGCACACTGACGATTTCGGGAACGGGCGCTATCAGCGAAGAGGCTTTCAAGAATAACGCGAATATCAAACGCTCCCGTCGGTGGAGCTCCCCGACGGCGTGACGCGCATCGAGTACGACGCCTTCCGCGACTGCGCCGCGCTCTCGAGGGTCAACCTCCCCGAGTCGCTGGAGTTCCTCGGCGAATACGCGTTCGGGAACTGCGACGCCCTCGCGTCCATAGAGGTGCCCGCCTCGCTGACCTGCGGAAACTACGGCGCCGACGGCCCGTTCGCGGGCTGCGACGGCCTCAGGGAGGTGCGCTTCGCCGAGGGGTGCTCGACGGTCCCCGCCCAC
>CAMYZR010000049.1 GCA_947303905.1 uncultured Atopobiaceae bacterium | reverse complement strand
CGCCGGCGGGACGGTAGATGTCCGCATAGATCTTGGTGCCGTCACGCATGACGACCTCCTGGTCCTGCATGCAGACGATGCCCGGCTCAACCTCGTAGGTATGGGGGTTGAACGGAGGGCAGAAGCCCTGGCCCATGCGGGCCATGGGGTCATCGGACTTGGCGAGGTCGACGTCAGCCTGGTTGTCGTTGGGCTGGCGGGCCACACGGTAGGCGGCCATCATCTCGACGCCACCGAACTCCTCCTTGTGCAGGAAGATGTAACCCTCGGTGTCGGGATCCCAATAGACGGGGATCTCGTCCTCGTTGAAGCTAGCAAGCTCGCCGGTCATCTGCACGAGGTCGGAGAGCTTCTTGTCGGTTACCGGAATCCAATCCTCGGGAATGCGAGGCTCGAGCATCACGTGTCACATCCTTTCGTCAGTGCGGGCACGAGGCGCGCACAGTAAGGGCAGCGCATGTCGTGCGCTGCCCAAGTGGATACTCTGTTACTCGTCGAGAAGGTCAGCCACGAAGTCGACGGCCTCGCCGAAGGTGGCGCAGCGGCGGAACTTCATGTACGGGACCTCGATGTCCAGCTCGTCCTCGAGATACGTGGTGATCTGAGACACCTGCACGGACTTGATGCCCAGGTCCTCGAACTTGGTGTCAAGGCTGAACTCGGAGACGTCCTTGCCAAACAGCTGGCTAGCGCGCTCGCACAGTGCGTCAAAGACTTCCTGACGATCCTCATCCATCTTGTGTCTCCCTTCGCAATGAGGGTGCCTCACCCTCCGTCTGATAGTGATACTAGTTTCCGTTCTTTACGGCAGCCCAACAATGGATGGCGATTCAAAGCTGCTAGTAAAGTGATGCTTTGCATTGTGCAATCGTCCATTCCGCGCAAATCTGCGAGGTCACGGAATTGCGTTTGGTCTTCGCGGGAAGGTCGACACGCCAATAACCCGACAGTTGGGCTACACTGCAGCGAACAGGCTTACGCGACAAACGGGGAGATCAGACGTATGGGCATGACAGATGCCGATCGCGCGACCAGCATGCTCGAGACGCTCCTCGCGTCCGACGGACCGCTGTCTTGCGGCATCACATTTGCGCATACGGGTCGTTGGGTACAGGGAGACAGGCGCCTCGTCACTCTGGAGGGCGGCCGCACCCTGCTTCTCGACCATGACGAGCGAGAGGCTCCCGTGCGCCTCAACACATCCGACAACTGGGACGATACGCTTCTCGTGAGCCTGACTGACGAGGAGGAGACCTGCGCCTGTGCGTGGGTGCGCGTTCCCGACGACTCTCTCGTGGTGGGGCTGGGCATCGACCTTGCCAGCACGCACGACTTTGCGGGCGAGCGTGGCGCACGCTTCAATAGGCTGCTGTTCACACAACGGGAACACGAGCTGGTTCCCATCATCAGCGGGGGCAACCTGGCACTGGGCTATGCCTACGCGTTCGCTGCCAAGGAGGCAGCGTTCAAGGCGCTTGCGGCGCCACTTAGGCGATGGTACCAAACCCATCAGGAGGAGCTGCTGTTTGACGTACGCTGCTTCGAGCTGGCGGATGCCACGCACGAGTCAGGAACCGCCCGCAAGGGGGAGGCACAGCGCGCCATGGACAAGCTCGGCGTCGCCTCGATAGAACTGGGGCGCATGACGCTTGGCAACAGGGCCCTTACCGTTGCCGTCGCACGCAAGGCGTAACAACTACAGGTCAGTCTCACTGGCCGCCGTGGTGCATAAGCCCAAGGCGATTGGCCTGGTAGGCCATCGTCATCTGCAGCATGGTCTGGTTTGCCGCGTTTGCAAAGAGCCCGAACACGATGTCGAATATCATCGCGTCGAGCAGGGCGGCATCGGGTATCCCCAGCGTCGAGAACAGCGCCACGTAGGCGAGCAGGTTGGCCCCGGGCACCGGAGGCGTCGCCACAAACACCACGACCGCCATGACGACGGCGGCAAGGTACCAGGCGGCATTGCCCTCCACACCGAGCGCCTGCGCCGCAAAGAGCGTGAACACGATGGTGCCGATCGCGCTGACTGGCATGTAGAGCACCAGCCCCTGGGGAAGTCCGACCTTGACGTAGCCCTCCTCGATACCCAACCCATCGATGCATGACTCTTGCGCCGCGGCAAACGACTCATCGAGCGAGGCCGTCCTGACGGAGATGCGGAACGGATCCCAGAGCTCTGCAAAGAGCTTGCCGACCTTCATCCCCACAAGGTGGGACACTAGGATTCCCATGCCCAAGATCACGACAGTCGAGATTGTCAGGGCCAAGACCAGGGGCTTCCAGAGGGCCAGAAGGAGCCTCGTGTTCCCATCCCAGATCTCAAGGCACAGGAAAATCGCGCAAAAAATGGGCACCAGCCAGCTGACCATGCCTGCAACCTGCAAGCCCACCACATTCGCCTGGCGCATGAACTTTGTAATCAAGTCCACCCTGCCGCCAAGACCGTTGAGGATATGGCCGAAGGCAAAGGCCAAGAAGAGCAGCTGGGCGGTTTCGGAGGTCAGAAAGGGCTCGAAGATGTTGGTGGGAACGATGCTCAGAAGCTGGTCAAGCACCTCCAGGAAGAACCCCCTTCCAATCTCCAGTTGCACGTAGCCCAGGCGAAACAGCGGCCAGGTACAGGCGAGCGCCAAGGAGACGACAAGGATGCTCCCCAAGAAGTAGCGCGCGATGACCTGGATGCTGCTTCCCCCGCGCTCCTCGATGCGCCGGGTGTTCAGCAGGGCCGTCACCACCGTCAAGAAGATGATGGGGCCGGAGATGGCATTGAGCAGACGCCCCCACATCCGATAGATGGGCATGAGGAGTATGCCCGACGCGAATTCCAGCGTCCCCTCCGAAAATGCCGCGTTGCCCACAAAGCCAAGGAGGATGCCCAAGGAGATGGCGATGGAGATCCTGACGATGGGATTCATGCGGTTGCCTTGCAACCGCATCTTGATGACGTTTCGCCCGCCCTCTCGGCTGTACAGCGGCGAGGGACCGAGGACGGTAAACAGCGAGCTCTCCCAGGTTCCGAGCTCAGAATCGACGACTGCGAGGGGGTTGAACGGCTCGCCCGCAATCTCGATGCGCAGGCGCGGGCGGCCGACCATGTCCCTGTCACAGACGGCGGTCACCTGCGTCTGCTCGCCAAGGCGGTCGCGCAAGCGAAGTAGCATCTCCTCCATGAGCAGGCGCGTGCGCGTGCGCTGCTTGCGCTCCACACCACGCTCCGCCAAGGATGTGTCGAGCCACTCCGAAAAGAGGTCGATGTCTTGGACGTTCAGATGGAACGCCTTTGTCTGCGTTCGAGTGCGCATATGCCCCCGCAGCGTCAGGACTGGTACCGCGTTATATCATAGCGCGTCGGCAAGCAGCGCCTCCACGTCTGCGCCTGGTCCGTCCAGGCCCCATGCCGCCACATACTCTATCTGCGGTATGTGCCAGAAGCGCGTGGCCAAGGTGCGCACCTTGCCATAGGCGTGGTCGTCGCATGGATCCGGCGCGGCACCGCCCGCCGTGGAGACGAAGGTGAGACGACGGGCCCTGCAGAGACTCACGTAGGCACCCGTCTCGTCCACGTCGAAGGTCAGGCCTTGCGTGCAGACGAGCTCGAGGTAGCAGTCGAGCAGCGCCGGCAGACCGTAGTTCCAGAACGGAGCCGCAATCAGCACCTCGTCAGCCCGCGCGAAAGCCTTGGCGTACTCGAACATGGGATGGTCGTAGATGCCCCCTGCCACCGCTGCCGAGTAGGCGCTGATGGTGTTGGGGCCCACTGCCTCAAGCGGGTTGACGTCGAGCTCGGCGAGTGACACCGTACGGAGCTCGCCTTCGTAGGCGCGGCGCTCCAGCCACATCCGCGCAAGACGCTCGGTACGGGAGCCGTCCCTCAGGCATGCGTCGACAAACAGCAGCATGGTCCTCTCCCCGTTTCTCTCGATCAGAGCCACATGCGCATGGCGCGATGCTTCTCGTGTGCGTTACGGAAGCCCAGCGAGCGGTAGAGGGGGTAACCGTCCTCGGTCGCATTGAGCTCGAGCAGGTCGAGGTGGCGTATGCGCGCATCCTCGATCAGCGCGTCCATCACCTTGCTCGCCAACCCCCTGCGACGGAATGCCGGCGCAGTGTACACGTTGAAGAGCGTGCCCGTGCGCCCGTGCGGGAAGCGCGGGCTGGGCGGCTTCTCGATGAGCAGGAGCCAGGCGCAGCTCACAATTCCCGCCTCGTCGTCACGTGCGACAAACACCATGAGGCCCGTACCCAGATGCCAGCGCAGGTACGGATCGATCTCGGCGAGCAGCATCTGCTCCTGCTCGTCTGTCAGCTCGCCGAAGTCCTCCTTGAGATAGTCCATGCGCAGCTGCTCGAGCGCGCTGATGTCGGCAACGCTCGCCTGTCCGATGGTAAGAGCCATATGTCCCACTTCCTCAAATGCCCCTCAGGCTGGTCGACCCGGCGCCATTGTGCGATTCGCCGGGCAAAGCACCTCTCATTATGCCCGACAGGGACCAGCTGGTGCCCCCGTCTGAACCCGTTTGACTCCCCGCATCCATAAGCACACGCACAGTACACGCAGACTTCCCCAGCCCGATGCACGCAAGGGGTTCGTCGCGTATCATCAGTATCAGACTGACACCTCACGGAGAGGACTCCTCATGGCAATGCAAAAGCTGGCTATTGGCAACGACCACACCGCCGTCGACCTCAAGAACGAGATCAAGGCCTACCTCGAGGACAAGGGCTACGAGATCGTCAACGTGGGCACCGACAGTGCCGAGAGCTTCAACTACCCCATCAGCGGTTACAAGGTGGCCAAGCTCGTCCAGGCTGGCGAGGTCGACGGTGGCATCCTCATCTGCGGCACCGGCGTGGGCATCAGCCTGGCTGCCAACAAGGTCGAGGGCATCCGCGCCGTGGTGTGCTCCGAGCCCTACTCCGCTCGCCTCTCGCGCATGCACAACAACACCAACATCGTGGCCTTCGGCGCGCGCGTCATCGGCTCCGAGACGGCCAAGGACATCGTCGACGCCTGGCTCGGTGCCGAGTACGAGGGCGGCCGCCACGATGCGCGCGTGGCGATGCTCACCGAGATCGAGCAGACCCAGTCCCTGGCGGCTGCGGAGTAGCCACGCCCATGGTCAGGCTCGTCCTCTCGGACATGGACAACACGCTCATCTGGTATGGGGGCGATGGCGTCACCAGGCGCACCATTGACGCCATCCACGCCTGTCAGGCAGAGGGCATCGTCTTTGGCCCCGCCACCGGCCGCAACCCTCTGGAGGTGGCGGGATTCTTTCGCCATGACGAGCAGAGCTATGCCACGGGCATCATGGTCAACGGACAGCAGGTCTTCTTGGAGGGAAGGCTCCTGCAGGAGTCGATGCTCGATCGCACGGTGCTGCTGCGCCTGCTCGAGACGCTGCGCGGGCGCCGAGGCGTGGCACTCATCACCTACGATTCCGACGGGACCGCCGACTGGGTTGGCTGCAGCCGCGAGGAGCTCGGACCCATCCTGGCCGAGGCCGCGCAGCGGGGAGACCGCGCGTGTCAAGAGCTGCCCGCCTATCCCGTCGTCAAGTGCGGCATTATCGCCAACCTGGCCCACGCCGAGGAGCTCGCACTGCAGAGCGAGCTCAGGGCCGCCTTCCCGGAGTTCGACTTCCACAACACCACACGCACATGGTTTGACGTGGTGCCCCACGGGCTCAGCAAGGCCGACGGCATCGGCGTCCTTGCACGTGCGCTGGACATCGGCCGCGACGAGATCTGCGTCTTTGGCGATGCGGAGAACGACCTCGCCATGTTTGCGCAGGTAACTCACTCTTGCGCCGTGGCAAATGCGAACCCCGAGGTGGCCGCCGCCGCACGGTGGCACATTGGTGCGGCAGCCGAGGAGGGTGTGGCCATCGCGCTCGAGCAGATTGCCGAGGCAGCCCGCGAGACGCGCAGGCAGGGCGTGGAGGTGCTGCCCGCCTTCATGAGGGAGGAGTGAGCCTCCATGGACGATGAGCTCCTTGACTGGTCCGACACCAGCGAGAACGAGCCCGACAGCGCACCCGCAACGGCGGAGCCCGACCTCTTTGCCCAGACCCTCACGGCGACTCGCGACGTCCTGAACGGCGCGGCAGACGCCTATCGGGAGACCTTCGAGGACTTCCAGGCGATGCTTCCCACCTTTGACGAGCTCGTTGCCCAGGCGGTGCGCCTCCCCGGAACCGCCGTCAACCGCACGTCATACCTCACCGAGGCATTTGGCAGAAGGCACGCGCATCAGCTGAGGCGCGCCATCGACACGACCCCGGCGCAAGCAGGCCTCACCCCACGCGACATCGATAAGATGGCCAAGCGCTCCATCGGCCGCGATGCGCGCCGCACCACGGTCCTCTCGATTGCAGCTGGCATACCCGGTGGCATGGCTGCCGCCGCGACCATACCGGCCGACCTCGCACAGTTCTATGGGTACCTCATCCGCTGCATCCAGAAGCTCACCTACCTCTACGGCTGGCGCGACCTGATCAGCATCAGCGGCGGGCAGGCCGACGCCGCAAGCGGATCCGCGCTGGTGATCATGCTTGGCGTGATGGCAGGAGACGCGCAGGCAGATGCGGTGCTCTCCCGCCTCGCACGGCTGAGGGCGGGGGGCGCCAACGACGCGGCCCTGCGTATGGCGCTCGAGGCTAAGGCCCTCTCTCGCGAGGTTGCCCAGATCTCCGACACGCTCACCAAGCGACTGGCGCAGCGCCTGGGCGGACAGGTGGTGGGCAAGGCCATGCCGCTGGTTGGTGCCGTGATCTCCGGGACCATCAGCAACGCCGACTTCTATGCGATGGCCAAGCGCCTGCAGAAGAAGCTCAAGTCTCTGGGCTACTGAGCGGTCAATTGCCTCTCATACTCCACGTTAAGGGTTAGTTACCATAGCTCGCGCGTCTTTGCGCACTCCCGTACACTCAGCTCAATTGAAGAGCGTCGCCAAACCTGAGAAGCGGAAGTAAAACCTGTCGAGGCGCCTACAGAGAGCACGGGCAGCTGAGATCCGAGCGGTAGCTGGCAGGCATAATGGACCCGCTGAGGGCGCGAAGAAGCGCAGCTGCGTGGAAGTCGCGACGGGAGCTCCCGTTACAGAGCAGGAAGATGTTGGTCTTCCAACGAGAGAGCTGGCCTTGCGCCAGCTAATCGAGGTGGCACCGCAGGCGTATCCCATCACGCTTGTCCTCGAGACCCCCATCGGTCGAGGACGGGCGTTTTTTGTTGGCCGTCCTCACAGCGCAGCCCGCGCAGAAAGGAGGCCACCATGGCCAAGCAGGATCCGTACCGCGTCTACCTGTCCGAGGACCAGATCCCCACCCAGTACTACAACCTCCGCGCCGACATGCCCACAAAGCCCGAGCCCATGCGCTTGCCCAACGGTGTCGTGGCGGAGTTCGCCCACATCGCACCGGTCTTTGCCGACGAACTCGTCCGCCAGGAGCTCGATGACGAGACGCGCTTCATCGACATCCCCGAGGGCATCCGCGAGATGTACAAGATCTATCGCCCGAGCCCGCTCTGCCGCGCCTACAGCCTGGAGAAGGCGCTCGGCACCCCCGCCAAGATCTACTACAAGTTCGAGGGCAACAACACCAGCGGCTCGCACAAGCTCAACTCCGCCATCGCGCAGGCCTACTACGCATATGAGCAGGGTCTCTCCACTATCACCACCGAGACCGGCGCCGGTCAGTGGGGCACCGCACTCTCCGAGGCCGCTGCGCGCTTCGGCCTTGACTGCGACGTCTTCATGGTGCGCACCAGTTACGAGCAGAAGCCCTTCCGCCGCTCCGTGATGCAGACCTTCGGTGCGCACGTGACGCCCTCCCCCAGCCAGGAG
>CAMYZR010000048.1 GCA_947303905.1 uncultured Atopobiaceae bacterium | reverse complement strand
TCACGCCGGCCAGCTTTGCGATATCATAGATCGATACGGTGCGCTTTGCCATGGAAGGTCCGGTCGTCGAGGTGGTGACGACACGATAGCACGTAAACGATTACCGTGCCGCGCTCATGAGTCAATCAACACAAAACCGCAGGTATTGCGCGATGATGCCCATCACTGGGCAACAAGTTAGGTTAACCGATTATGTACGTCTTGTGATGATGTAGCTTAACCGATTTACCTTTCTCGGAGCGGGCGTTACTATGTCCTCAGTTAAACGGTTACATACCGACAAGAGAGAAAGGTCTCCCATGAGCGCCACCGCCCAGCACGACAAGCTCCTCCTCCCCTCCATGATGTGCGCCGACTTCGGCCACCTCGCGGACGACACCGCCGCACTCGTGGCGGCAGGCGCCGACGGCCTGCACCTCGACCTCATGGATGGCACCTACGTCCCCAACTACGGCATGGGCCTGCAGGAC
Source organism: uncultured Atopobiaceae bacterium (assembly GCA_947303905.1). GTDB lineage: Bacteria > Actinomycetota > Coriobacteriia > Coriobacteriales > Atopobiaceae > UBA1367. The sequence goes on along the minus strand of CAMYZR010000048.1, from coordinate 7,380 downwards.
ATCGAGTGGCTGTGCTCGAACTCCGGCGTTCCCTGCGACGTGCACATGATGGCCATGGATCCCGGTCGCTACGTTGAGAAGTTCGCCAAGGCTGGCGCCAAGGTGATCTACGTCCACCCCGAGGCTGACGTACACGTTGCCCGCACGCTCGCAGCCATCCGCGCGCTCGGCGTCAAGGCCGGCATCGCTATCAATCCCGGCACGAGCTTCTCCGCCGTCGAGCCGATCCTGCCCCTGTGCGACTACGTGCTGGTCATGACCGTCAACCCGGGCTTTGCCGGCCAGAAGTGGCTCGACTTCGTCAACCCCAAGATCGAGCAGCTCATCGAGGCCAGCCACAAGAACGGCAACGACTACGAGGTCATCGTGGACGGCAACTGCAGCCCCGAGCACATCGCCGAGGCGTCGGAAATGGGCGTCAAGGGCTTCGTCCTCGGCACCGCGGGCCTGTTTGGCCACGGCCCCTATGCAGAGAGCATGGCTCAGCTGCGCGCCCTGTAGGCAGACGCACGACACGTCCCACAAGACCCATCAACAAAGGAAGCGTGAGCCCATCGGAGGGGCTCTAGGAGAAGGGATACCACCATGGCATTCAAGAAGCTCGCAATCGGCAACGACCACACCGCCATCGACCTGAAGAACGAGATCATGGCCTACGTCCAGGAGAAGGGCATTGAGGTCATCAACGTGGGCACCGACAGCCCCGAGCGCTTCAACTACCCCATCAGCGGCTACAAGGTGGCCCGCATGGTGGCTGACGGCGAGGTCGACGGCGGCATCCTCATCTGCGGCACCGGCGTGGGCATCAGCCTGGCAGCCAACAAGGTCGAGGGCATCCGCGCCGTGGTGTGCTCCGAGCCCTATTCCGCGCGCCTCTCCCGCCAGCACAACAACACCAACATCGTGGCCTTCGGCGCGCGTGTCATCGGCGTGGAGACCGCCAAGGACATCGTCGACGCTTGGCTCGGTGGCGAGTACGAGGGTGGCCGCCACCAGGTCCGCATCGACATGATCGACGAGATCCAGAAGACCCAGAAGCTGGCTGCTGCCGAGGAGTAACCACGGGACGGCCTTCGCCAACCAACGAAACGAGAAGCGCCGCGCTGCATCGGCAACGCGGCGCTTCCATTAGCTTTAACCTGCGTCTTTACGCGAAGAGCTCTGCCGTCCTGGCCATGCGTTCGATGACACCCACGCCAAACGGGCAACGGCTCTCGCACCCTCCGCAGCCAACGCACTCGTCTGCATGATGCTCCAGCGCCAGGTAGTGGTCGCGCACCAGCGGAGGTACGGCGCCACCCTTGCTCACCTGCACCTCGGCCAGGTCGTAGAACTTGTTCACCTGTGCCACGCTGATGCCCATCGGACACGGCGCGCAGTGGCCGCAGTAGGTGCAGAGACCGCTCGCGTTGTTGCGCGGAGCCGTGGCGAGCACGCTCGCATAGTCGCGCTCCTCCTCCGTGGCGTCGCAATACGCCGCGTCCGACTCAAGGTCTGCCACACTGCCGAAGCCGCACATGACGCTTGCCACGGCCGGACGCGTGAGTGCGTAGTGGATGCACATGGCAGGCGTCATCACCACGCCGAAGGGACTGCGATCCGCATCGAGCAGACGCCCGCCCGCGAAGGCCTTCATCACCGTCAGGCCCACGTCCGCACGCTCGCAGGCGCGGTAGAGCTCAAGGCGGTCCGCATCAAAGCCCGCATACTCGTCACCCGCCGAACTGCTCAGCGTCATGATGTCGTACGAGCCTGGCTGCATGTCGTAGGCGGGGTTGATGGAGAAGAGCATCATCTCTACCGCACCCTGTTCCACGGCGTAGCTGCCACACACGGCGCTGTGCGTGGACATGCCGATGTGACGGATGACTCCCTCGGTCTTGAGCTGCTCCACGAAGTCGCGGTACGGCCCCTCGAGGCAGCGCTTGAGCTCGTCCAGGTCGTCGATGTAATGCATCATGCCGAGCTCGACGTGGTCGGTGTGGAAGCGCGTGAGCAGGTCGTCGAAGGCCACCTTGCACTTCTCGACATCGCGAGTGCGCACGTACTGGCCGTTCTGCCACGTCGAGCCGATGTGCCCTTGCACGATCCAATGACCGGGATTCTCGGCGCAGGCGTCTCCCAGGCGCGTGCGGACCTCCGGATCGCTCATCCAGCAGTCCACGATGTTGACGCCCAGCTCGGCAGCGCGCAGCGTGATGACCCGCGCCTCCTCGGCACTCATGCGGTCGAGCCACTCGCCGCCAAAGCCGATCTCGGACACCTGCAGGTCGGTCTGACCAAGCCTCCGATAGTTCATGTGGTTCTCCTCCCCTTTGTCCCACGCAAACTTTACCCCATGCCGAACGCCAACGCACGCCAGGGCCACCTCACCAGAACTGCTCACAATTGACTTAATTGTGAGCAGTACGAAATTATCGTCCTGCGCTTTTGCTAGTTATTTACTCACATATAGGTCAATTGTGAGCAGTTCACTGCAGGAGTAGAGGAGCCGTCCATGTACGCCTTCCTTTCGCATACCTCCGCCCTCGACGTGCTGCGGACGATCGAGAACGGTGGACAAGGACTATCTCTTTGGCCCAGTGAGGCGCGCGAGCTTCCCCGACACTACAACAGCGTGACCACCCAACGCATGTATAAGGAGTTCGCCGCTCAGCATGACCTTGCCAAATACGGCATCACGAGGAATCCCGTTGACCTGCTGGTGCCCAAGGCCAGCCAGCGGAGCAAAGGGGCACAGGCGCGTTTTCATGCCTGGAAGGGCAATGTTCCGGTCAACTCCATGCTTAGACTTGAGGAGTTCCTCTTTGTGAGCAAACCCGAGTTCGTTCTTCTTCAGGTGGCTGGTTGGCACAGCAAGACGGATCCGATTATCAACGGCTTTGCACGAGAACTCAAAACCGCTCGTGAGGTTGGTCCTGCCGCGAGCCGAGATGAGCCGGTGCCCTACGACGATCCTTTTGCTTGGGACAACACGAGACGACTTGTGGACTTGGTACTTGTCGCCATGGAACTGATGGGCACCTATCGCCTAGCGGCTCCGGGCGGGACAACTCGATACGGACAACAACAACTGCTCACCTTTGCAAGCGTGGAGCAGTTCATGCGAGGCGTCGGCCGGGCCTATGGGAAGAACCGACTCGACACCGCCCTTAACCTTGCCCTACCGCACTCGGCATCGCCCATGGAAACTGCTCTCTACCTCTTGCTCTGTCTGCCGGAGCGCTATGGCGGCTTTGGTTTGCCGCGTCCAAAGCTGAATCGAGAGCTACCCGTCAAGGAGCATGAGCGTCTCTGGGATGGCGGCGCATCGATAACTCCCGACCTGCTCTGGGCAGATACCAAGCTCGTCATCGAGTACGACAGCAACGAGATGCATGGCGGCCTTGGTCCAATCAAGCTCGCGCAGGATGCCACGCGTGCGAACGTCCTCTCTGCTCTCGGGTATACCGTACTCCGCGTGACCACCCGTAACATTCAGTCGCCAGCCGAAGTCGAGAGAATCGCCTGGCAGGTAGCCTCAAAGCTTGGCGTGGAACTGGCTGAGCCGAGCGATGCACTTCGCATCCGCAGGGGCAAGCTGCATGCGCTGCTCATGCGTCAGTAAAGGAGAACTGCTCACAATTTGCTTTATTGTGAGCAGTTCTACGAGTTGTTCCTGCGCTTTTCCCGCGAAACTGCTCACAACCAGGTCAATTGTGAGCAGTTCCTTTGGTCAAAGACAGCCTTACTCCAAGCACTCTCCGTTGCTGGCGATGACCTTCTTGTACCACCAGAAGGAGTCCTTGGGCGTGCGCGCGAAGCTGCCCTGGTAGGAGTCGTCGGCATCCACGTAGATGAAGCCATAGCGCTTGCGCATCTCGCCGGTACCGGCCGAGACGATGTCGATGCAGCCCCACGTGGTGTAGCCCCACATCTCCACGCCGTCCAGGTCGATGGCGTCGCGCATCGCCTTGATGTGCTCGCGGTGATAGTCGATGCGGTACTGGTCGTGCACGATGCCGTCATCGCCCGGCTCCTCGATCACGCCGAGGCCATTCTCCACCACCATAAGCGGTAGGCCGTAGCGGTCCCAGAAGAGGTTGAGCGTATAGCGCAGGCCCACCGGATCGATGGTCCAGCCCCACTCGGTGGTCTCAAGGTAAGGATTGCTGTAACCGGTAACCGGACTGCCCGTGTCCACGTCAAAGTGGGTGTCCTTGCCTGCCACCATCGAGAAGTAGTAGCTGTAGGTGAGGAAGTCAACCGTTCCCGCCTTGAGCAGCTCGGCATCGCCCTCCTGCACCGGAAGCACGATACCCTCGCGCTCGTACGCCTTGAGCGCGCTCGCGGGGTAGGCGCCGCGGCACTGCACATCCGGATACATGAAGCAGTTCTGCATGAACTTGTAGTTGCCCATCACGTCATCGGGATCGCAGGTGGCTGGGTACGAGAAGATGCCGCCGTACATGGCGCCGACCTTGACGTCGGGGTCGATTTCGTGCGCGAGCCGCACCGCCTTGGCGCTCGCTAGGAACTGGTGATAGCTGGCCGTCGCCTTCTGCTGCTGCGTGGAGTGCGGGTCCATGCCGCCGGCCATGTAGCAGCTCATCATGCCCATGCCCATGGAGTTGATCTCGTTGAAGGTGAGCCAGTAGTGCACCTTGCCCTTGTAGCGGCGGAAGATCACGTCGCAGTAATGGACGAAGAAGTTGATGACCTTGCGGTTCTCCCAGCTGCCGTACTTGGCAAGGCCCATGGGTGTCTCGTAGTGGCTGATGGTGACCAAGGGCTCGATGCCGTAGCGGTGGCAGCAGTCGAAGACCGCGTCGTAGTGGGCAAGGCCAGCCTCGTTGGGTTCGGTCTCGTCGCCGTTGGGGAAGATGCGGCTCCAGGCGATGGACATGCGATAGGTCTTGAAGCCCATCTCGCCAAAGAGTGCGATGTCCTCCTCAAAGCGGTGATAGTGATCGATGGCCACGTCACCCGGATAGACCTTACCTGGAACGCGCTCGGGCCAGGTGATCTCGCGCGGATGGCTGCGGTCACCCTGCGTCATGAAGTCCGCCGAGCACGGACCCTTGCCGTCGATGTCCCACGCGCCCTCGCACTGGTTGGCCGCCGTCGCTCCACCCCACAGGAATCCCTCCGGAAATGCCATGATTACCTCCTCGTTCCGTTCCCTCCCAATGTCTCGATGATAGTGAGGCAGCATCTCATCGAGCCGACACTCCTGTGACTCCTGCGGCAAACGGAAGGTTTCTCTTACTCGGATTGCACCTGTGCTGGTCCCCGCTAGCTTAGTCGAGCACGAGCTCTCGGGGTACGCCGAGCTTGCCATCGCGATTGTCCACCGCGTAGATCGCACAGTTGGCGATATTCTTTGACCAGTAGGCACCATTCGAGCCGGGAGTCAGGTACTCGAGGATGCCCTTCATGGCGATGGCGTGGGTCGAGACGAGCACGTTGCCCCGCTCGCCCGCAATCTCCTCGACAAAGGCACCGGTACGCGCCACCACGCTCGAAAGCTGCTCCATGCCCTCCGGCGCAGGGTTGTGCACGAAGTCGCTGAAGAAGGTGATGATCTCTGGTGCGGGATTCTTGAGGTCCGCCCCCTCGTAAGGGCCGTAGTCCATCTCGATCAGGCGCTGGTCGACTATGACGGCGATACCCGGAGCGACGAGCTCGGCAGTCTGGATGGCCCGCTGCAGGGGGCTCGAGTACGCATGGGTAAAGACGATGCCCAGCCGAGCGAGTGCCTCCCCGGTAGCGTGCGCCTGCGCAACGCCCGTCTCATTGAGGGGATGGTCGCTACGTCCCTGCAGGGCAAAGGCGTTGTTCAGCTCGGTTTGACCGTGGCGGATGACGTAGATCATGCGCTTTCTCCTTGCGTTGACAGTCGGACGGAATCAAAAGGCGCGCAGACACTCACGCGAGGGACTTGTCGAGCCAACGGTCGCGCAGCAGGCGCACGAGAAAGAGCGCGCCGCGCAGGCAGAGCTCGAGCGCCATGACCACCCAACAACCCACCAGACCGAAGCGTGGAGCGACAAACTGCAGCGCCGGGATGCGCACGCCCCAGTTGCTGAGCAGCGTGAAGACGCTGGGCACCAGGGTATCCCCTGCTCCTCGCAGCGCTCCGGCGGCCACCATGGAGGCAGCATAGAGCGGCTCGGCGAAGGCCTCGATGCGGAGAATGGTGGCTCCCAGGCTCCGCACGGACTCATCCGGTGTGAGCATGGCCAGCACCTGGGGCGCAAACACGAACATCAGCATGCCGGAAAGCGTCATGACGATCATGCCCAGCGCGGTGGAGAGACGCGCGAACGAGCGGGCCACGTCGCGCCTTCGGGCCCCAACGGCTTGTCCCACCAGTGTGGTCGCAGCGGCCTCCATGCCAAGGCCGGGCATGTAGCAGATGGCCTCGACCGTTATCGCAAGCGAGTGCGCCGCCACCGAGACCACCCCGAGCGGCGCCACCGTTACCGTGACCGCGATGTAGGCGGAGGACATGAGCGCGCGCTCCAGCAGCATGGGCCAGCTCACGTTCCATGCAGGACGCATCGTCTGCACTGTGGGGAGCCAGCGTCCCCTCTCGCGCAGTGCCAGACGCTCGGAGCGAAGGCAGGCAAATCCCAGAAGCAGCATCGCCGTAACGGTCTCCGCACCCAGTGTGCCAAGCGCCGCTCCGCGCGTGCCGAGACCCAGCCCAGGTATGGGGAGCTCAAGCGCACCGAGCGCAAGCACGGGTCCCTCGTGAATGAACACCGCATTGAAGCACACGTTGAGCACGCATGAGAACATGTTGAGCAGCGAGGGCGTGCGCATGTCTCCGCTGCACTGGAGCATGCCAGTCCCCAACCGCGCCATAGTCACCGGCAGAAGCGCCAGCGAGCAGATGAGAAAGTAGTCCGAGGCATCCGCATAGAGCGAGGGGTCTCCGCCCATCCACTGTGGGAGCCGTCCCGCGACAGCCACGCCCGTCCCGGCCAGTAGCGCGCCAAAGAGGAGCAGCACCACGATTGCCTGCCGGAACACGTCGCGGGCATCGCCATCCCTGCCCGCCCCTACCAGCTGCGCGACCTGCACGGTGAAGCCTGCGGCAGCACTCATCGCGAGACCGTCCATCAGCCAGACGGTCGACTCGACCACACCGATGGCCGCAGTCGCATGAGCGCCGAGGCTGCCCACCATACCCGCATCGATGTATTGCATGAGCGTGGCAGAGAGCTCGGCCAGGATGGCCGGTAGGGAGAGCGCGAACACGATGCGCGCCATCTCCCGACGCGTCGGAGTCGCACCCTCTCTCAGGGCATCTATGTCCAAGGCATAGCTCGCCATGCCCACTCTCCCCCTGTGGTGACACACTTGCTCCGTGGGAGTTTCTGTGTCACCGCGAGG
>CAMYZR010000047.1 GCA_947303905.1 uncultured Atopobiaceae bacterium | reverse complement strand
CCCAACAGGGCATCACCATGCCCTTTTCCTTTAGGAAGCTTGCCAAGCGCGCCACGCGCGAGATGGAGCAGGAGACCTTCGTCGTCGACGGCGTCAACACCGCGCCCGCGCTGATCACAATCCTCGTGTCGGCTGACGACAACAGCATCATCCAGCCCCTGTATCCCGAGCTTGCCGCCGAGGTCGCGGACCTCATCGAGGCCGAGGCCGCGCGCAAGGGCTCTGTGTTCGTCGGCAAGCCACTGGCGCGCTTCATGGTCGACTCGTCCCTGCGCCGCGGCCGCTTTGCCGTGGTTGCCCACAACGTCGACGCGCTCACCCTCGAGAAGCTCCGCGAGGAGGAGAAGTCCTTCCTCGGTGGCTTCGACGCCTTCGGTGGCGCTGCCTCTGGCCAGATGGTTCCCGTGCCCGAGGTCGAGCCCGTCTCCGAGCCCGTCGCTCCCCTGGTCACCGACATCCCCGTGGTGGAGCATGCCGTCAGCGACGACTCCTCCGCAGGCCTCAACGTGCTTCCCGCTGACTATGTCGACGAGCAGCTCAACCAGGTGAGCGCCCCGAGCCCCGTGTCGGTGCCGGAGCCGCTCTCGCTGGCGGACGCCCTGCCCGAGGTGGTCGACGTCGAGGCCAACCCCATCGTGACCCCGATGCCCGAGGTGGCCGGCAAGCATGTTCCCACGGTCCCCGAGGTCAACGCCGCACCGGCCGAGATCGCAGTCCCCGACGTCAAGCGTCACAGCACGCCCAACACGCAGGACTCCACGGTGGGCGTCGCCCCACTGCCCGTGGTGGAGGCGGAGCCGGCAACCTGCCTGCTCATCGACCGTCAGAGCGGCCGCACCTACATCGGCACGGCGCCTGAGACCACCATCGGTCGCGAGCGCATCACCGGCGGCATCGTGCTGCACGACCCCAACGTCTCGCGCAAGCACGCCAAGCTTACCTACGACGGTCGCATCTGGCGCATCCACGACCTCGGCTCCACCAATGGCACCCTGGTCAATGACGTCGACATCGACAGCTGCATCCTGCGCGATGGCGACCTCATCACCCTCGGTCTGCTGAACCTCGAGTTCAGGGAGTCGTAACATGGTCGATCTCGTCCTGTTTGCAGGGCGCATCCTTCTGGTGGCCCTCCTCTATGTGTTCCTCTTCGCGACGATGAAGACGGGCATCGGCTTGGTTCGTGGCCAGCGCCGCGACGCCGCCATCTGGTCCGTTGACGTGGAAAAGGGCAGCCGAACGCTGCGCGGCCTGCACGTCGACATCCTCGGGCCCGTGGTCATTGGCCGCTCCCCGTCGTCTGACATCGTCATTGGCGAGCCGTATGTCTCGGCAGCGCACGCCCGCTTTACGCTGCAGGGCCCCGCGCTGGTGCTCGAGGACCTCGGCTCCACCAATGGCACGCTGGTCAACGGTCACCCCATCGGACAGCCCGTCACGCTGCGTGACGGCGATGAGGTGCAGGTCGGCGATGCCGTCATGAGAGTGAGCCGCCGATGAGCAGCCTGCCCTGGCATAGGCTCTCTCGTACCAAGAGCACGCCCTCGCCCACCGGACAAGACCCCGTGAACAGCCCCGGCCACGATGATCCGCAGATCACCGAGGGCGCGGGGGCTCAGGTTCGCAGCGGCGCCACCAGCAATCTCAGCTGGGCCGCGCGCACCGACGTCGGTCTGGTCCGCAGCCACAACGAGGACTCCTTCCTCGCGCAGGCGCCCACCTTTGCCGTCAGCGACGGCATGGGCGGACACGCCGCGGGCGAGGTCGCAAGCGCCATTGCCGTCACTACCATCGCGGAGCATGCTCCCTCCCACGCCGACGACCTTCTCCTGGGTGCGGCGATAGAGATCGCCAACACCGCGGTCATGGAGGGTGCGGCCACCGGCAAGGGCAAGATGGGCATGGGCTGCACCGCCTCCGCCGTCTCCATCGAGCAGAACAAGATGGCCGTTGCCCACGTTGGCGACTCCCGCGTCTACCTGCTTCATAACGGCGCCCTCGTTCGCCTGACGCACGACCACTCCTACGTGGAGGAACTCGTCGATGCCGGCGAGATCACCGCCGACGAGGCGCGCGTGCACCCCTCGCGCTCGGTCATCACCCGCGCGCTGGGCTCCGACCCCGACATGTACGCGGATCACTTCACAATCGACGTCTTCGCCGGCGACCGTGTGGTCATCTGCTCGGACGGCCTCTCGTCCATGGTCGAGGACTCTCAGATCGAGGCCATTGCCGTGTCCTCCGCGACGGCCCAGGCCGCCGTGGACAACCTTGTCGCCGCCGCGCTGCAAGAGGGCGGAAGCGACAACGTGACCGTCGTGGTGGTTGACATCACCGACGACGGCATCATCGACCAGCATCGCAAGCGCTACCTGACCCGCTTCGCCCTCATCGGCGCCCTTATCGTGGGCATCGTGGCCGCTCTCTTCGTGGCGGCGAGCCTGTTTGTCAGCCATTCGTGGTACGTTGGCGTCAACGGCGACACCGTCGCCATCTATCACGGCGTTAACGCATCGCTGCTTGGCCACGACCTCTACGCCCTGTCGCAGTCCACCACCGTCCAGCTCAGCGACCTGCCTGAGGCCACGCAGTCCAACCTGCAGAACGGTGTGGTGGTGGCCAGCGAGAAGGAGGCCGAGGCGACCATCGAGAGTTACCGCGAGCAGATTGCCGCCGACAAGGCGCACGCTCAGGAGATTGCAGACAAGTCCACGGCCGGCACGGAGACCTCCACGGACAACCCTGCCGTTCCCACCAACAAGACCGAGGGAGGCGATTAGCATGGCACTGCGCGAAGCAAACACCCGCCGCAATACGGAGCTCGTACTCCTACTCGTAGCCGCGCTACCCGTCGTCCTGCTCTATGCGATGTACGTCATCAACATGCACGTCGAGCTCTCGCTGTCCTCGCTCGCGGTGCCGCTGGGGCTTTTTGCGGCCTTCACCGTCGCGCACCTGGCCATTCGTCGCTTGGCGCCCGGCGCAGACCCGGCCATCCTGCCCGTCGTGTTCCTGCTTTCGGGCATTGGCATCGCCTTTGTCACGCGTCTTGCGCCGAGCCTGGCCGTCAACCAGGTAATCTGGCTCTTTATCTCGGTCGGTGCACTCGTGGCCACCCTGGCATTTGTCCCCAGCCTCGAGGAGCTTGCCGACTACAAGTACGTGCTTGGCGCCACCGGCGTCGCTTTGCTGCTGCTCCCCATGGTGTTCGGCACCGAGATCGGCGGCTCGAAGCTGTGGCTCAAGCTTGGACCCTTCACGTTCCAGCCGGGCGAGCTCGCCAAGATCTGCATCACGCTCTTCCTGGCCTCCTACCTCGCCGAGAACCGCGAGATGCTCTCCGCCTCCATGCGGCAGGCAGGGCCCTTTGCGCTCCCGCGCCCCCGCATGCTCTTCCCCATGATCGTGATGTGGGGCATCTCGCTGCTCATCGTGGTCTTCGAGCGCGACCTCGGCAGCGCACTGCTCTTCTTCACCTTCTTCGTGATCATGCTCTACGTCTGCACGGGACGCGTCAGCTACGTGATCGTCTCGCTGGCACTGCTCGCCGTGGGCGGCGTGCTGTGCTACAAGCTCTTCTCGCACGTGCAGATTCGCGTGCAGACGTGGATCGACCCCTTCAAGGACGCGTCGGGCGGCGGCTATCAGCTCGTCCAGTCGCTCTACTCGCTGGCAGACGGAGGCCTTGTCGGCTCCGGCATCGGCAAGGGCATGCCGCGTCTCATCCCGGTCGTCGAGTCCGACTTCATCTTCTCCGCCATCGGCGAGGAGATGGGCCTGCTTGGCGCCTCCGCCGTTCTCATCGGCTACATGCTGTTTGCCATCCGCGGCCTGACCACCGCAGCGCGCGCCAAGTCCGACGTTGCGGCTTTCTCCGCCGTCGGCCTGACCTCCGCCATCACGGTGCAGGCGTTCCTCATCGTGGGCGGCGTCACCAAGCTGCTCCCGCTGACGGGCGTCACACTGCCCTTCATGAGCCAGGGCGGCAGCTCGCTTCTGGCCAGCTTCATCATCGTTGGCCTGCTGCTGCGTGCCGGCGACGAGGGCACGGGCCACGAGAGCCTCATGGAGATGGCGCCTGCCGCCATGATCGGCCCCAGTACCACGGCGGCTCCCGGCGAGGGCATCCGCGTGTCGCAGGTGTTGCACGGCAGCCACGTCCGCGGCCGCTACGGCATGCTCACGCCAGAGTCGGGCATTCTGGGCCGCGTCGCCCTGGGCAAGCGCCTCACGGTGCTCGTCACGGCCTTTACGATTGGCTTTGCCCTGCTCATCACCAACCTCACCTACATCCAGGTGGTGCAGGCGGAGGAGTACCAGCAGAAGCCCAACAACAACCACACCATGGCCCGCAGCGCCCACGTTGAGCGCGGCGCCATCATCACCTACGACGGCGTGACCCTCGCACAGTCGGTGCAGCAGGAGGACGGCACGTACGTGCGCTCCTATCCGCAGGGCACGCTCGCATCGCACACCGTGGGCTACGTCTCCACCAAGTACGGCGCAACCGGTATCGAGCTCACCATGAACGAGCGCCTCACCGGTCACGCTGACTACTCCAACTGGACCAACGCGCTCTACTCGATGGCCGGCATCAAGGTGCCCGGCTCCTCGGTAGTGCTCACCATCAACTCGCAGATGCAGATGGCCTGCGAGTCGGCGCTCCAGGGCTACACCGGCGCCATCGTCGTGCTTGACCCCTCGACGGGCGCGGTGCTTGCCAAGGCCTCCTCGCCCACGTACTCGAACGACGAGGTGCCCACCCTCATCGAGTCCACCGATGGCGGAAGCGCCCTGCTCGACCGTTCGGTCTCGGCGCGCTATGCACCAGGCTCCACCTTTAAGGTGCTCTCGCTGGCAGCCGCCCTCGATGCGGGCACGGCCAAGCTCGACACACAGTATCCGGCTCCCGCCAGCATCAAGATCGGCAATGCCAACGTCACCAACATCAACGACGAGGCCTGGGAGTCCCTCAGCCTCAAGGACGCCCTCGCCTACTCTGCCAACACCGTGTATGGCCAGGTGGGCACCCAGCTCGGCGCCTCCACGCTCGTGAGCTATGCGCGCGCCTTCGGATATGGTTCCGACGGCATCGGTCAGGACTTCAAGACCTTTGCGTCGCTCATGCCCGAGCCCTCTGAGATGACGGAGTGGGAGCTTGCCTGGTCGGCATGCGGCCAGCCCGTCGGCGAGCATCCGAGCCCCGCCGGCCCGCAGACCACCGTCATGCAGAACGCGGTCATGGTCGCCGCAATCGCCAACGGTGGCATCGCCATGAACCCCTATGTCGTAGACCACATCCTCTCGCCTGAGGGTGCCACCGTGTCAACCGCCCAGCCGCGCGCCATAGGCCAGCCCATCTCGGCCAAGGCAGCCGACGATGTCAAGGAGGCCATGGCGGCAGTCGTCGAGGGAGGCACGGGCACCGCAGCCCAGATTGACGGTGTTCGCGTTGCCGGCAAGACCGGTACCGCAGAGACGAGCGGAACCACGGCCAACTCGCTGTTCGTGGGCTTCGCGCCTTACGACCAGCCCACGCTGGCCATCTCGATCTGCATCGAGGGCTCCGAGAGCACCGAGGTAAACGGTGTGGCAACCCGCATCGCGGGACAGGTGCTCGCCACTTGTCTCAACATCCAGACCTGGGGGGCCTGATGGCTATGAAGCACATGGAGGCAACCCCGATTAGCAGCATGCAACACCGTGGCACGGCCACGGAAACGATGGGAGTACGTGATGGCAGGTAAGGTTCTTGGCGGACGCTATACGGTCCAAGACAGAATCGGCACGGGTGGCATGGCCGTCGTGTACCGGGGCCTCGACGAGGTTCTCGGACGCACGGTTGCCATCAAGACCATGCTGCCGCAATATGCCAACGATCCGTCCTTTGCGGCGCGTTTCAAGCAGGAGGCTCAGGCGGCTGCCGCCATGAGCAGCCCTTACATCGTCAGCGTCTATGACTGGGGCAAGGACGAGGATACCTACTATATCGTCATGGAGTACCTGCGCGGCACCGACCTCAAGAGCGGCATCCGCAAGCATGGGGCTCTGGACTGCAAGAAGGTGGCCCAGATCGGCTCGCAGATCGCGCAGGCGCTCTCGGTGGCACATCGTCACGAGATCATTCACCGCGACATCAAGCCCCAGAACATCATGGTGCTGCGCGATGGCAACGTGAAGGTGATGGACTTTGGCATCGCTCGTGCCAAGAACAGCCACCTGACCACCGACAACTCGGTGCTTGGCACGGCTCACTACGTCTCGCCCGAGCAGACGCAGGGCAAGGAGCTCGGCCCCACCACCGACATCTACTCGCTCGGCATCGTGATGTACGAGGCCGCCACCGGTCAGGTGCCCTTTGAGGGTGACGATGCCATCACCGTCGCTCTCAAGCAGGTCAACGAGCAGCCCAAGCCGCCCAGCCAGATCAACCCCAACGTGGACCCGTCGCTCGAGTCCATCATCCTCAAGTGCATGCAGAAGGACCCGGCGGCACGTTTCCAGACGGCCGACGAGCTCTATCACGTGCTGCGTGACTACATGGCCGGCCGCATTCAGGCCGTCAATGCCGTCACCAGCGTGATGCCGGTTGCCGCCACCACCCAGATTGGCGGGCAGACCACGCCCATCATCACCCCCGCAGACACGACGGGCTCCGGTGGCAAGGGTCGCCCGGGCCGCACGGGCCGTCAGAAGCCCACCACCGCCAAGGAGCTTGCCCGCCAGCAGGCAGAGGAGCGTGCACGCAGGGCGCGTCGTAGGCGCACGCTCACGGTCATTGGCTTTATCGCGCTTCTCGCCGCCGTCGTCACTGCCGTCGCGATGGTCATGGGCAACATGAACACCATGCGTCAGGTGCCCAACCTGCTCAACTACACCCAGCAGGACGCCCTGACGGCCATCGCCGACAGCAACTTCTTCGAGCGCGGTGACGTCACGAGCGAGTACTCGAGCACCGTCGAGGAGGGCAGGGTCATCAGCCAGAACCCCGTCGCCGGCAAGAAGGCCGAGCGTGGGGCCAAGATCGACCTGGTCATCTCCAAGGGCGAGGAGCCCAAGGAGACCGTCGAGGTGCCCGACATCAAGAACAAGACGCCCAACGAGGCGCAGCAGGCGCTTGCTGCCGTGGGCCTGAAGTACGAGAACGGCGACTCCGTCTACGACTCCGAGATCGAGTCGGGCAAGGTCGCCACGCAGAGCCCCGAGGCAGGCGCCTCTGCCAAGGAAGGCGACACGGTCACCTACCACCTGTCCAAGGGCCCGGAGTCCGTCGAGGTTCCGAGCGTGGTTGGCGACTACGCGAACTCCGCGCAGGCAACGCTCCAGGAGGCCGGCTTCGTCGTCGAGGTCGACTACGACTACCGCGACACCTACGACAAGGATGTCGTTATGGAGCAGTCCAAGACCGGAACTGCCGAGAAGGGCAGCACGATCAGGATCATCATCTCGGTCGGCAAGGCTGACATCGAGGTTCCCGACGTCATGGGCTGGAACATCAGCGATGCAAAGGGCTATCTCGAGGGACAGGGCTGGTCGGTGAGCGTGAACGAGCAGACCGACGACTCCGTCTCTGGCACGATTCTCTCCCAGAGCCCCAGCGGCACCATCGCGGGCGGTTCTGACAAGTCCATCTCGCTTACCGTCTCGAGTGGTCCCGCGCAGCAGCCGGACAACCCGTCTCCTGACGATACGAGCACGACGACCGACGACGACACCACCACCGATACCGACGCGGAGAAGACGGAGTCGGAGGAGGAGAAGGCCACCACGGACACCAACGCCTAAGATCCACCTCTCGTGTATGCAAAAGGGCCCGGAGCACCAACAAGTGCTCCGGGCCCTTCCCTTAGAATTTGAGATTACAACGCGTTGCCCGCAGCGTCAGCCAGATGCGCTGCGTCTCTCGACAAGAAAACGGGCCAGGTTCGATACAGAACCTGACCCGTGAACCATCTGGTGCCCCCGGACGGATTCGAACCGCCGACACCCGCTTTAGGAGAGCGGTGCTC
>CAMYZR010000046.1 GCA_947303905.1 uncultured Atopobiaceae bacterium | reverse complement strand
AACCCATCGAGAAATAGGTTGACACTAATTGCGCGCCATCGCGGGCCTGCAGAAACGCAGAGAAATCTCAGCTAGTTAATGTCCGACCAAGCGTGTATAGTTATTCGCCCACGTGCGAGCGCTGCTCAAACGGCTTCAGCCGGCGTCGGACGTATCTATAGGCTTCCATGTTGTAGCAGGTAAAACAGGAGACGGAGGATGCGATGGAACTCAGCGATTTCAGCAACGACGAGATCAGGACGCTCAAGAGCGTGATGAGCACGTACGGCGAGAAGATGGTCGACCTTTCCGACCTGCCGACGTATGACGCCGAGGAGAAGGAGACCATTCTCCAGTTCCTCGCGGAGCTCGTGGTGCTTCCCGTGGTCCTGCGCGATGGCCGGTATACCGGTGACGATCTGGTGCCTTACACCGCCTCGGTCTCCGCCGCCGCGTTCAGCCCGATCGGCAAGCATCCTGAGAGCGAGATCAGCCTCATCACCTACTCGCTCCATGTGGCGCAGATGGCCTACGACCTCGGCGTTCACGACACCGCCTCGGGTGCGATCTCCACCCAGTGCCAGCAGCGGGTCACGGCGGAGGTCGAGGAGATGTACGAGAGGAGCAGGAAGCTCTCCGAGTTCCACGACTGGCTGAAGGACCTGTAGGAGTGCCAGCAGCCGGGGAGACGGGTACCCGCCCCCTGTTTCCCCGGCCCGCGTTATCATGGACGCACGCGAATCGTATGAGGGGATGAAGAATGGCAGTCAGCAAGGCGGAGCAGTCGCGCAAGCTCAGTGACGCGGAGAAGCGTCGCCTCGAGCGTGCCGAGCAGATAAGCGAGGAGCTCGTGTCGCAGGGTTACCGCAAGACCGACCTGACCATAGGCATCGTGCGGGCCAACGTCCTCACCTTCGTCATTGGCATCCCTGTCGTTGCCGTGACTTTTGCCCTGTTCATGCTGGTCAACGGGGCTGACGGGTTTGCCATCGGCGCCTTCTCCAACCCGCTTCTGCTTGTCGCCATGCTCGTTCTGGTCGTGGTGCACGAGCTTGTCCATGGGCTCACGTGGAGTCGCTTCACGCCAAACGGCATGGCCGACATTGAGTTTGGCTTCATGAAGGAGTTCCTCACGCCCTACTGCACCTGCAAGGCTCCTCTGCCAAAGACGGGCTACATCATTGGCACGCTGGCGCCGGGCGTGCTGCTGGGGGTCGTGCCCACGGTGGTTGCCATTGCCATGGGCTCGGTCCCGCTTTGGTTTCTGGGTATCGTCATGACCTTGTCCGCAGGTGGCGATGCTCTGATCGTGGCTCTCCTGCTGGGGCACAAGTCTGCCAGTGCCGAGCAGCTCATATTTGACCATCCCACACAGGCGGGTTGTCTCGTCTTCGAACGTTAGGACGTACCATGGCTCATTCTCTGTCTATCGATGCCCCCTTCATGCGCGAGCTCGTCTACGGCTCTGCCGTCGGCGATGCGCTGGGCGTTCCTTACGAGTTCAAGAGTCGCGGCTCGTTTACCTGCAAGGACATGGTGGGCTACGGCACGCACTACCAGCCCGTCGGCACCTGGTCCGACGACTCCTCCATGACTGTGGCAACCTGCGACAGCCTTGTGAGCTGTGGCTGCGTTGACCTGGACGACATGCTCGCGCGCTTCCGCGCCTGGATCAATGACGCTGCGTACACGGCGGGCGGCGAGGTCTTCGACTATGGCAACACCACCGCCAAGGCACTGCGCCAGGGTCACGGCATGAGTGGCTCCTGGGACAGCGGCAACGGCTCGCTGATGCGCATCGCGCCTCTAGCGGCAACCGATGCCACCGACGAGGAGATCCGCGCCGTCTCCGCGATCACCCACGCCACCGAGGACTGCATGCGCTCCTGCGTTGACTTCGTCGCGCTGCTCAGGGGCATCCGCGGCCTCACCAAGGCCCAGGCGGATGCGCTGGTGCTCGGCGGGAAGGCGCCCATGGCGCGCGCAGACGTGCGCTCGGGTGGCTACGTCATCGACACGTACAACGCCGCTACCTGGTGTTTTGCCACCACGCAGACCTATCGCGACTGCGTTGTCGAGGCGGTCAACCTCGGCGACGACACCGACACGACGGCATGCGTGGCAGGCGCGCTCGCCGCTGCCTTCTATGGCATGGATGCCATCCCGGCCGACTGGATGGATGCGCTGCAGGGCAAGGACGTGATCGAGGCCGCGCTCAAGGGGTCTGAGTAGCGCGCGCCTGTCGTCAAAAGAACAGAACATTTGTTCTTGACATAATGCTATTAACCGTATAGCATAAGTACCGTGCTCATGTGAGATAACGGGGCATGTCTGTAGCGATTACGCACGGGCTAGTTGATACGGAGAGGCTTGCAAGCTGACAAATGAGTCGGGTGCGGTCTCGTAGGGGCTTAGAGATTCCAGTTCAAATCTATTCCTGCTCCTATGGGAGGTCGCTATGCCTTGGCCGTAGCCGTGACTATTCAGCCCAACACTTCAGCTTTTTCGTATGCAGATAGCCTCGATCAGGCCTAGTTGGCCAGGGGAGTGATCACACATGGCAATTAATCAGTACTCGAGTATCGCTGCAGGTATCGTTGCCGCGGAGATTGCTGACAGGCGCGACCGATATGACCGCGCATGCAAGCGGCTTCTCTCGGAGAAGATCATTCTCGGCTGGCTCCTGCATGAGTGTCTCGAGGAGTATCGGATGATCGACCCCAAGGACATCGCAGAGCGTCTGATTGAGGGCGTGCCGGAGGTTGGGACGGTCCCCGTGCATGCCGATGGCGTATCCTCACCGAGGATTGTGGGCATGAACAGCGAGGACTCGTCTCTCTCTGAGGGAACCATCTGGTATGACATCCGCTTTAGCGCTGTGGTCCCGTCAAACGGTGGTCTCATTGGAGTGGTGGTCAACGTTGAGGCTCAGAACGACTTCCATCCAGGGTACTCGCTGCTCCAACGTGCAAGCTATTACTGTGCGCGCATGATGTCCGCGCAGTACGGTCGAAACTTCACGCATCCGCATTACGAGAAGATTCAGAAGGTCTGCTCTATCTGGATCTGCCCCAATCCCTCGGCAAACTTCCGCAATACGGTCACCCGCTATGCGATGGCCGAAACCAACCTGGTCGGGTCGGCCTCGGCCAAGAGAGGCGAGTATGATTTGACTGAGATTGTGCTGGTGTGTCCCGACGGCGACAAGCAGCAGAAGGGCGATGGCATCCTCCGCTTGATGGGCATGCTCCTGGCCTCCGATCAGGACTCCGAGGTTCGCAAGACCGTCATCAGTGAGGAGTTTGACATCCCCATGTCCGAGCGGCTCTCAGATGAGGTGGACGATATGGCAGACCTGAGCAAGGGAGTGTTCGAGCGCGGCTACAGCCGTGGGCTTGAGCTTGGGCGTGAGCAGGGCATCGAGCAGGGCATCGAGCAGGGCTACGAGCAGGTCGCCCGGCTCGCTGCATATCTGAACGAGCAGGGTCGCTCTGACGAGCTCCTTGCTGCTCTTACTGATCCGCAGATGCTCAGCAAGCTGGTGAGCGAGCTTCCTGACGAGTAACCCCAGGCCCTATGCCAACGGTGCCCCGTGACCCCAAGAGCCGTCGTTCTCGCAGGCACGGGCTGCCGCGGTAGCTGCAAAGGCCAGTGACTGCTCGATGCGGTTGGGCCCCTCCACACCCTGCCTAGTCAGGTCAAACCAGCTCACGATAAAGCCCGTGAGGAAGGTGTCGCCTGCAGCCATGGTGTCCACGAGGTGCTCGACGGGGGCGGGAGCCTGTCGGTAGAGACGCTCGCCGTCAAAGCCGATGGCTCCCTCAGCCCCACGTGTCGCGTTGGCGTATCTGGGTCCGAGCTCCACGACCCGATGCAGGTGCTCGATGGTCTCCTGCTCGCTCATCTCGCTGCAGGACATGAAGGCAAAGTCCACGAGCGGGGCTATCTGCTCGTAGTACTCCCAGCTCGAGTCGTCGGAGAAGTCGAAGGAGATGGGCACGTCCGCGTCGTGGATCTTGGGCAGCTGGCGCTCGGTGAAGCAGTAGTTGCCCGTGTGCACCACGTCAAACTGCTTGATGTAGGCCAGGTCAAAGCGGTCGAGCACATAGCTCGTCTCACCGCGGATGCCGCCCTCGTTGGAACCCAGGAACACGCGGTCGCCGTCCACCAGCGTCACGCGGGCGGCTCCGTTTGGCCCCAGAAGCTGCTTGCACTTGACCAGCTCGATGCCCTCCTCCTCGAGCGAGGCGATCACGTGCTCAGCCGCCGCATCACTGCCGAAGTAGCCCATGTAGGCACTGCGCTCGGCTCCGCAACGCTTGGCCGCCACGGCAAAGTTGACCGCGTTGCCGCCCGGGTACATGGTGCCCGTGTGCTCGTAGATGTCCACCACGTTGTCGCCAAAGCCGAGGACGCTCACCTTGCGTGCCATGCCCATCTCCTCTCGTCAGACGCCTGCTAGTACTTTTCGATGCCCATGTAACGACGGATGGACGGGTCGTGGTCAAACACGCGACCGCGCGCCGCACGCAGCTCGACGTTCATGTAGTAGACCATGATGGGCTCGAGGTAGGCCCGTACGCGCTCGTCCACGCGGTCCATGCCGTAGGCCAGCGCGTCGAGCACTAGGTAGCTGTCGGTGTGCGTCTCGATGAAGGCCAGTGCGCGCTCGTCCTCAACGCGCGAGGGGCCGCTGCTCATTTGCAGGAAGTACAGCACGCCCGGCTCGGTGCACTCGAAGGGCCCGTGGAAGTACTCGGCGGAGTGGATGTAGGCGCAGTTCTGCCACTGCATCTCCATCAGCGAGCAGATGGCAAAGCCGTAGGTCTGCGCGAAGTTAGCCCCCGAGCCCAGGATGTAGAAGAAGTCGTGCTTGCGGCAGGCATCAGCAAAGGGCTCGCAGAGCTCGGCGCGCACCTTCTCGCGGGCGCGGACGATGATGTCATCCAGCTCGTCGATGCCTTGGTAGAGGGCTTCGTATGCCGCATAGCCCTCCTGCGCCTGGATGAGCTCGGCACAGACCATCAGCGCCTGCGCGGCGTCGAGGTCGCGCTGCGGGGTGTCGTCGTTCCAGTCGTAGACGAAGCAGTCCCACGCGGGGTCGTCCACGGGCGTGTCAGCCGTGGAGGTCATGGTGAAGATGTAAGCGCCACGCGAGGCGGCCAGCTTGCAGGCCTCCACGACCTCGGGCGTGCCGCCGGAGTGGCTGAGCGCCACTACCATGCTGTGCTCGCCCAGGCGCTTGGGCGTGGCAACGGTCAGCTCGCGCGCCGTGAGCGCGTGGCTCTCGATGGATGCGGACTCGGTCCTGAGCATGTAGTCTGCCGGCATGAGGTCGATGAGCGAG
This sequence comes from uncultured Atopobiaceae bacterium, assembly GCA_947303905.1. Taxonomy (GTDB): domain Bacteria; phylum Actinomycetota; class Coriobacteriia; order Coriobacteriales; family Atopobiaceae; genus UBA1367. Next base: position 2,890 of record CAMYZR010000046.1, on the reverse strand, counting down.
CCTCCGCAGCCGACCCAGTAGACCTGCTCGATGGTGCCCTTCTGGGCAAGGGCCCTGCTAACAGCTTCGCGTGCGTTGACGTGCATGATGCCTCCCGATTGTTGCGTATGCTGAGACTGGCCACCCGTGGGCGGCTCGTTCTGGTTGGTGCCTGATGGCGTGCCCGTGGGCTAGCCGTTGCGGTAGCGACTGAGGAAGTCTGCGGTGCGCTGGTGCTTGGGATGGCCGAACAGCTGCTCCGGCGGCCCCTCCTCCACGATGACGCCCTGGTCCATGAAGACCACGCGCGTGGAGATGTCGCGCGCGAAGAGCATCTCGTGCGTGACGATCACCATCGTCATGCCCTCGTTGGCCAGCTCCTTGATGACCTCGAGCACCTCGCCGACCATCTCGGGGTCGAGCGCGGAGGTGGGCTCGTCAAAGAGGATGACGTCGGGCTTCATGCACAGGGCACGAGCGATGGCCACGCGCTGCTTCTGGCCGCCGGACAGCTGAGCTGGCTTGGCGTTCTGGTAGGCGTACATGCCCACCTGACGCAGGTACTTCTTGGCCCGCGCCTCCGCCTCCTCCTTGCTGCCCTTGCGCACCACCTCGACGCCCACCATGCAGTTCTTGAGCACGGTCATGTTGTTGAAGAGGTTGAAGCTCTGGAACACCATGCCCACCCGCGCGCGGAAGGCGCTGCGGTCCTTCGGCGCATAGGAGATTGGCCGCCCCTCGAAGTAGATGGTGCCGGCGCTGGGCTCCTCGAGCATGTTGATGCAGCGCAGCAGCGTCGACTTACCCGACCCCGACGAACCGATGATACTGATGACCTCGCCCTTGTTGACGGAGAAGTCGATGTCGCGAAGCACCTCGTGGGCGCCGAAGCTCTTGCCCAGATGCTCGACCCTGAGAATCGCGTCAGCCATCTATGCCACCTCCGCCTCGGTGTCAGTGACCAGCTCGTAGTCGCGCGCGCCATCCAGGCGGCGCTCCATGATCGCCAGCAGGCGAGAGGTCACGAAGGTCAGGAACAGGTAGATCATCGAGATGATGAAGAAGGTCTCGAAGAAGCGGTAGTACGCGCTCGACACGCCGCGGCCGATGAAGTACAGCTCGGTGACGGAGATGACGTTGAGCACCGAGGTGTCCTTGATCGACGAGATGAACATGTTGCCGATCTGCGGGATCAGGTTGCGGAAGGCCTGGGGAATGATTACCCGCGTCATGGCCTGCACGTGCGTGAACCCGATGGCGTAGGCGCCCTCGAGCTGCCCGGGATCGATGCCGGTGATGGCACCGCGGACCGACTCGGCCATGTAGGCGCCGGTGTTGAGCGACAGCACGAGCACGCCCGAGACAAACGGGTTGAGGTCGATGCCGTACGCCTGCGCGGAGCCGTAGTAGATGACCATGGCCTGGACCATCATCGGCGTGCCGCGGAAGACCTCGACGTACACGGCGACAAGGCCCTTGAGCACCTTGACGAGTACGCGCGAGATGGGGGAGGAGTGCTTGTCCACCGTGATGCTCTGCACGATGCCCACCAGGAAGCCGAGCAGGCATCCCAGCACGGTGCCGGCAAAGGCCAGCTCCAGCGTGGTGATGGTGCCCTTTACGAACTGGGGGCCAAAGTTATCGAGGAGGAACGACACCCATCCGGTGAACGAGGTTGGTGATGTGCCCATACGTGTTTCCTTTCACCGCAGGTCAAAGTGCCCGGGAGGTCCCGGGCACTGGAAGGTCAAGCTGTTAGCCGACGGAGAGCGGTTGCTCCGCGAAGGCCTCGTCCATGAGCTTCTCCTGCGTGTCGCGGTCGAGCGTGGCCACGACCTTGTTGATCTTCTCGAGAAGCTCGTCGGAGCCCTTGGCGACGGCGATGCCGGCGGAGCAGTCGGAGAGGTCGACCTCGAAGCCCTTGCCCTCCTCGAAGGTCACATACGCGAGGTCGGGGTTGGACAGGATGCAGCTCTTGGCCTCGGTCTCGCCCATGATGGTGGCGTCGATCTTGCCGGAGCGGATGGCCTGGATGATGGTGTTGACGTCGGGCAGCGACTCCTGCTTGTCGACATCGGGAATCTGGTCGACCATGGCCTCCCACATCGAGCCGATCTGCGCGGCGACCTTTGCTCCGCCGAGCTCGTCGAGGCTGGTGACCTTGACAAGCGGGGAGTTGGCGAGCAGCAGCAGACCCTGGCTGCTGGACCAGTAGTAGTCGGAGAAGTCGACGGACTGCTTGCGCTCCTCGGTGACGCCCATGCCGTCGATGATGCAGTCGATCTTGCCAGCGTTGAGGGCGGGGATCAGGCCGTCCCAGTCGACCTTGATGAAGGTGACGTTCCATCCATAGGCGTCGCCGATCATCTGCGCGACCTTGGTGTCGTAGCCGCCCACGTAGCCGCTGCCGTCAGCCAGCGCGATGGCGCCGTTGGAGTCGTCGGTCTGCACCCAGCTGTGCGGGGCGTAGTCGCAGTCGGACCCGACGCGCAGGGTGGCGCCTTCGCCCCACTGCTCGCCGCCGTCGGCAGCACCGTCGGAAGACCCGCCGCAGCCGGCCATGCCGAGCGAGAAGAGTCCCGCGCCGGCCATCATGATGAAGTTCCTTCTCGAGAGCGTGTTCATGGTTCCTCCTTATGCGGCGCCTGCCTGCGCCAAAGCGGCCTTCTCCTGACGTTCAGAAGAGCGAACGGATATAGCACATAGTAAGACGTATTAACATGTATTATCCGTCCAACTGCAGAAATGTTCGCGAACGTACCCTCAAGACGGGTTAAGCGGCCAGCATTGTGGAGGCTTAGTGACTAGATGTCGAACTGGTAGCGCGAGCCCACGAGGTACTTGTTGGAGAGACAGAGTGGTGCGCCGTTTTGGTCGACGAAGAAGACATGCTCGTAGAAGAGCGGGTCTC
>CAMYZR010000045.1 GCA_947303905.1 uncultured Atopobiaceae bacterium | reverse complement strand
TCCACGTCGGTGAGGTTCTGGGCAAAGGTGACCTCGAAGCCCTTGTACATCAGGTAGCGGCGGATGACGTCAAAGCTCAGGAAGGTGCGGGCGTTGCCGATGTGGATCTGGTCGTAGACCGTCGGACCACACACATACATGCGGATCTTGCCCGGCTCGATGGGCTCGAGCTCCTGCTTGCGATGCTTCTGGCTGTTGTATACGAGCATGGAGAGGTCTCCTTTGGTCATACGACTGCTTCTATTGACATGTGCCACACGATTCTAGCGCGAAGGCGGCCATACGTCTTACCACGTGTGCATGCACACCACATTACCTGCGATAACCACCTTGCGTGGGCGGAACCTGCGACTGCTCGAGCCGATCGCGCCCGGTGTTTATCACCTGACGCATCTTATAGGCGTCCTTTATCTCCTTGAGCACGAAGTCGTCGTCGCCGGCCTTGGTCTGGATGCGCACGTTGGCATAGCCAAAGATGCGCCCGGCGATGGTCGGGTCGATGGTCACGTCGGTGATGGAGCCGAGATCGGTCACGTGGTCCTTGACGTCGATGATCCCCCGGCGATAGTACAGGCGCCGGTCGGTGACCACGACGTCGGTGCGCCAGTTGTCGAGGATGTGCGGCACGCGCGAGATGAGCACGATGAGAATCGACGCCAGCACACAGATGACGAGCATGCTCGAGTCGCCGGGGAACGCGAAGCGCGTGAGCACGAACGAGATGGCCGCGCAGACAAGCGCCACCGGCACGCCGCCGATGACCACCGGAACCCACGACTCCTTGGCGTTGAAGAGCGCATGCTCACTGGGGTTGTCGAACTTGATCCGAGGCATCCTAGCCCTCCTCCAGCAGCGCCACCGCCCAAGCGGCGATGCCCTCCTCGCGCCCCACAAAGCCCAGGCGCTCGGTCGTGGTGGCCTTGACGCCCACGGCTTCCACCGGCACGCCCATGGCACGGGCGAGGTTCTCCCTCATAGCCTGGCGATGCGGGGCCAGCTTGGGTGCCTGGGCGGCCACGGTGCAGTCCACGTCCAGGATGGTGTAGCCAAGCTCGCGCGCGAGCGTGGCCACGTGAGAGAGCAGCTTGAGGGAGTCGGCCCCCTCGTAGGCGGGGTCGGTGTCGGGGAACAGCTGGCCGATGTCATCGGCGCGCATGGCCCCGAGCAGCGCGTCCATCAGCGCGTGCGCGAGCACGTCGGCATCCGAGTGCCCGTCGAGCCCGCGCGTATGAGGAATGTCCACCCCTCCCAGCACCAGGCGTCTGCCCTCGGCAAAGGCGTGGACGTCGTAGCCGTGTCCGATGTGCAGCATGGGTCACGCTCCCTGCTCGAGACGGCGGGTAAGCGTCGCCTCGGCTATGGCCAGGTCCTCTGGCACGGTGATCTTGATGTTGTCGCGCGGTGACTCCACGACGCGCACGCGCCCGCCACGATGCTCGACCAGCGAGGCGTCGTCGGTGCCTACGAAGTCGTCCCACACGGCCGCCTTGTGCGCCGCCATCACCTGCCGCACGCGGAATACCTGCGGCGTCTGCGCGCACCAGTAGTTGCTGCGGTCGGGCGTGGCGACGATGCGGCCCTCGGCGTCGGTGAGCTTGAGCGTGTCGGTCTCGCGCGAGGCCAGGATGGCCCCCGCCAGCTGCTCGTCGGCACGCACGGCCTGTATGCAGCGCTCGATGGCGTCCACCTCAACCAGCGGCCGAGCCCCATCATGGATGGCCACCAGGTCGAAGTCGGGCGGCATGGCCACCAATCCGGAGAAGACCGAGTCCTGACGCGTAGCGCCGGCAAGCGCAAGCGTCACGTCGCAGCGCAGCGCAAGACGCGCGAGCACGTCGGTACGCACCTCTTCGAGCCGGCCGTGCGGGCACACCACCACGATGTGCCCCACCGAAGGCGCGCGGTCGAACGCGAGGATGGACCATGCCATGATCGGCAGGCCACAAAGCTCCACGAACTGCTTGCCACGCGGATCGCCAAAGCGCTCGCCCGACCCCCCTGCCACGATGAGGGCGCAGGTGTCCGCACCCTCGACGGGAGTGCACACGCACTGCTTCTGTGCGGAGGTGCAGGCGGTCGGCGCCCTCATGCCCGCTTACCCCACATGCGGTAGAGGCTGTCGGCCAGAATGGACGGGTTGTCCAAGCCGAGGTTGTCGAGACGCGCGGGGTTCTGCTCGATGTCGTCCATCAGGCCGGAGAGCGAGCCGTACTCGTCGACGATCTTGTCGGCCATGCCACGGCGCACCACACTCACGTTGGAGAGCGTGCGCAGGCCGAGCGGCGTGATGGTGGAGTCCTCCGACTTGCCCTCGTAGCCCAGAAGGGTCGCGATGCGCGAGGCGGAGCGCAGCTTGGTGTTGTTGGTGTCGTGCAGGGCACGGCGGATCGCCTGCGCGCTCTGCTCGGAGGAGTCGGCCGCGTAGTCGCGGATCATGAGCGTGTACTTATCGTCCATGTCGCCGATGAACTCGTCGCGCTGCATGCGCACGGTACGTCCCTCGACGCCCAGTTGCAGGATCAGGCGGTCGAGACCCTCCGCCTCGGTCATGAGCACCTCGAAGAGGTAGAGGGTGTCGGCCACGTCCTCGAGCGTGACGTAGTTGTCTAGCTCGAGCGTAGTGAGGCGCAGCAGGCTGCGGTCAAGCTGCTGGCGCGTGTTCTGCATGGACACGAGCAGCTGGTTGACCGAGGACATGAGCTCGGAGACCGGCCTGATCTGGTGGCCGCGACCGTCCACGTAGAGCGTGATCACCTGGCGACGCTCGGACACGGAGATGACGATGGCACGCGTGAGCAAGCTCATGCGCGCGGCGGTGCGGTGGCGCATGCCCGTCTCGGATGTGGGCAGCGACGGATCGGGGTTGAGGTGGTAGTTGGCGCGCAGGATCTGCGTGAGGTCCTTGTCCACCACAATGGCGCCGTCCATCTTGGATAGCTCGAAGAGGCGGTTGGCGGTGAACGATATGTCGAGCTTGAAGCCGTCATTGCCGGCGGCAAGCACGTTGTCGGTGTCACCGATGCAGATGAGCGCACCGAGGTTGCCCGCGATGATCATGTCGAGGGCGGTCCTGAGCGCCGTGCCGGGGGCAGTCTGCCTGATGGCGTTTGACAGCCTCTCCGACAGCTTGGATTCGCGGATGGTCGTGTCCATAGGCTCCTCCTTATGCGTGACGGCCGGTCCGCAGGCGCGGGCCGGCCTAGTTGCTCACGATTCAGTATACGCATCGGGACGAGGACTTTTTGCCAGATATGACAAGCAAATCAATCACTCGTCCCGATGTGGTGCTACTCGCTCGAGGACGCGAGGTCCCCCGAGGCCGCCGGACGCGCCTCGGGTGCCCAGTGGGTGCGGGCGCGCGGCAGCTCCATGTGGATGCGCTCCGAGGGAGCGGGGATGTCACCCACCCCGTGCTCGAAGGTCAGCTCGCCGTCGACCTCGTCGACCTTGATGATGTCGCCAGCCTTCCAGCCACCGGCCAGGAGCTCCTCCGCCAGCGGATCCTCGATGTGGGTCTGGATCGCGCGGCGCAGCGGACGGGCACCGTAGACCGGGTCCGTGCCCTCGCGCACCAGCAGGTCGCGGGCGGCGTCGGTGAGCTCGATGGACATGCCCTGGGCGATGAGGCGGTTGCGCAGGTCGGCGATCATGAGGTCGACGACCGCACGCAGCTGCTCGCTGGTGAGGCTCTTGAAGACCACGATCTCGTCCACGCGGTTGAGGAACTCAGGCCTGAAGAGGTGCTTGAGCTCGCTCTCCACGCGGCTCTTGATCTCCTTGTCGGAGAGGCCGCCGTTGCCTGCCGCGGTGAATCCCATCGGCGAGGTGTGTGCGATCTCGCGTGCGCCGACGTTGGAGGTCATGATGACCACCGTATTGGAGAAGTCCACCTGGCGGCCCTGACCGTCGGTCAGGCGACCCTCGTCCAGGATCTGCAGCAGGATGTTGAACACGTCCGGGTGCGCCTTCTCGATCTCGTCGAAGAGGACCACCGAGTACGGACGCCTGCGCACGGCCTTGGTCAGCTCGCCGCCCTCGTCGTAGCCAACGTATCCGGGAGGGGCGCCGACGAGCTTGGAGACGGTGTGCTTCTCCATGAACTCGGACATGTCGTAGCTGATCAGCGCGTCCTCGCTGCCAAAGAGGAACTCGGCCAGGCTCTTGGCGAGCTCGGTCTTGCCCACGCCAGACGGGCCCAGGAAGATGAACGAGCCACCAGGACGGCGCGGGTCCTTGAGCGGGGAGCGGCTGCGGCGGATGGCGCGGCTGACGGCGGAGACCGCCTCGTCCTGGCCGACCACGCGCTGGTGCAGGGCGTCCTCGCAACGCAGCAGCTTGGAGGCCTCGGCCTCGGTGAGGTTGGAGACGGGCACGCCCGTGATGTCGGAGACGACGTCGGCGATGTCCTGGTCCCCCACGGTCACCACGTTGGCATCCATCTTGTCGCGCCAGGCCTGCTCGAGCTCGGTGCGACGGGCGGTGAGCTCCTTCTCCTTGTCGCGCAGGCGCGCGGCCTCCTCGAACTCCTGCACCTCGGCGGCGCGGGACTTGTCCTCGCGCACGCGGGCCAGCTCCTCGTCGACCTTGGCCAGCTCGGGCGGCAGCGCCATCTTGTGGACGCGGGTGCGCGCGCCGGCCTCGTCGATGATGTCGATGGCCTTGTCGGGCAGGAAGCGGTCCTGCACGTAGCGATCGGAGAGCGTCACCGCGGCCATGAGGGCCTCCTCCGTGTAGTGCACGTGATGGTGGCTCTCGTAGCGGTCCTGCAGGCCGTGGAGGATGGCGATGGTGTCGGAGATGATCGGCTCGTCGATGTAGACGGGCTGGAAGCGACGCTCGAAGGCGGAGTCCTTCTCGATGTGCTTGCGATACTCCTCGCGGGTGGTGGCGCCGATCACCTGGATCTCGCCGCGCGACAGGGGCGGCTTGAGGATGGAGGCGGCGTCGATGGAGCCCTCGGCGGAACCCGCGCCGATGATGGTGTGGATCTCGTCGATGAAGAGGATGGCGTCGCCCGCGGCCTCGACCTCGTTGATGACCTTCTTGAGGCGCTCCTCGAACTCGCCGCGGTACTTTGAGCCAGCGACCAGGGCCGCGATGTCAAGCGTCCAAATCTGTTTGCCGCGCAGGATGTCGGGCACGTTGCCGCTCGCGACGAGCTGCGCCAGGCCCTCGACCACGGCCGTCTTGCCCACGCCGGGATCGCCCAGGATGAGCGGGTTGTTCTTCTGGCGGCGAGCCAGCACCTGCATCACGCGCTCCACCTCGCGGTCGCGCCCGATGACCGGGTCGAGCTTGTCGTCGGTGGCCATGCGGGTGAGGTTCTTGCCGTAGTGCTCGAGCATGGAGTCGTCGTCGGAGGTCTGGCCTCCGGGGACGGCACCCATCGCTCGCGGGTCAAAGACGCCCTCGGCAGCCATGGGACGCTCGCGGCGCGGGTTGTCGGAGTTGCTGGCAATGAGGTCGCTCACGGCGTTGCGCACGGCGTCACCGGAGACGCCCATGCGCGAGAGGGCCGTCATGGCGCGACCGTCGCCCTCGGCCACGATGCCCAGGAGCAGGTGCTCGGTGGCGATGTAGGTCTGGCCGTGGGTCATGGTCTCGCGGTAGGCGTCCTCGAGCACGCGCTTGGCACGCGGCGTGAACGGGATGTGGCCACCAGGGACGGGCTCGGTGACCTCGGAGGAAATCTCGCGCACGGTAGCGATGGTCTCCTCGTAGGTGACGTCGAGCTTGGCGAGGGCCTGGGCCGCGATGCCCTCCCCCTCCTTGATGAGCGCGAGCAGCAGGTGCTCGGTGCCCACGTACATCTTGCCGAGGCTTCTGGCCTCTTCCTGCGCAAGGCTCATGACCTTGCGCGCCTTGTCGGTGAACTTCTCGAACATGTGGGTATGACACCCCCTTTTTAGATGGTGCCGCCGCCGATGGGGTTTCCCTCACCGGCGGCAGTCAGGTTTACCGATTCTTTTGTACCCCAAATTGTTGGGCACTATGCGCGCGCGAGGAAGATGTTCACGATGCGTGAAAAAACCTCGCCCGAGATCGCACGAGGCGCTGAGAGGGCACACGACGGTCCCAGGATACCAGAAGGCGTGTTGCACTTTTAAGGCGCTCTGAGGGCCTCAGAGCGCCTCTGTCGGCCCGTTACAGGTGTCACAGACACGAGACCGATGCCCTTCCACGGGGCCGCAGGGAGTGTGTACTTTACCGGGTACCTCAAACTCGATTGAGCGGGAGAGTTTTCCCTGTTGAATTTTTCAAATATGCGAGTTTGAGGTACCCGTCAAAGTACAACCGTCCAAAACAAAGCGCGCACGCCACTTTTGAGGCGTGCGCGCATGCTCAAACGCTCGTTTTCCAGAGATCCTACTTGATGCTCGTCACCATGGCCAGGACCTCGTCGTCGTTCATGCCGAGGTTGCCGTCGCCGGTGCTCATGCACCACACGTCATAGGAGCAGCCATCGTTCTCCCACTCGAGGAAGTTTGCGATGCCCTCTTCGTAGCCGTGGCAGGTGACCTCGATGCCGTCGCAGTCCTTGGTCCAGTCGAACTTGTACTCGTTGAGGTCCGCGGAGAGGTCCTCGAGCGACACGCCCTCGCCCTTGCGGATGGAGCAGCTGATGCCGCCACCGTCGGAGTGGGCCTCGACCACCTTGTCCATGGCCATGAACGTGGGCTTGGACCACTTGTAGTCGCCGATAGGCAGAGGGGTCGGAATGACGAAGTCGCTAGACTGCCCAGCGCTCTTTGCGGCAGCGGCCGCATCCTCGGAGTCGCTCCAAGCGATCTCGCCCTGGACGACGGTCTCGGTGGGCTCCTCGGTACCGGCGCCGTCGGCAATACCCGATTTGGTGTCGGCCGCGTTGCCGCAGCCCGCCAGTGCGAATGCGAGGGCTGCTGCCCCAAGAGTCATCACAAACTTGTTCATGTCTTGCTTCCCTTCTCGTAAGGAGCCTTGTCGCCATGCCACGTTACTCATACCCGTTGTACGTGACCTTCAAACTCTCGTGTCGACCGACCCCTGATCTCTGGGCTTACCGTCAATGACACTTCAAACTAGGCCGTCCCGCAGTTGGCTTACTGCGGGACGGCCATTGTAGCTGTTACCGGACGCTACGTCCTAGACGCTACTCCTCGTCGTCCTCACGCTTGCGACGCTTGAGGCCAGTGCCGACCAGGCCTGCGCCACAGGCAGCCATGAGTCCGAGTGCGGACATCGTCAGCGCCGGGTCGCCGGTCTGCGGCAGGCGCTTCTTGGCGGGCTTGACGGGGGCAGGATTGGCGTTGGTCTTCCACTGCGCCACGAAGGTGTGGTCACCAGTCACCGTGTACTTGTCGCCAGGCTGGTACTCGGAGCCCTTCCAGTAGTCGAAGGTGTAACCCTCGCGCGTCGGGGCATCGATGATGGTGATGACCTCGTTGTACTTGTGGTGCTCGACAACGTTCTCGGTGCTGCCGTCAGCGAACGTGCCGCCGTTCGGATCGTAGGTGATCGTGAAGATCTTCTCGACGGGCTGGTCGTCGCGAGAGGGTGCCGGCTCGGGGTCGCCGCCCTTGGTGGTGGCGGTGACGGTGGCCTCGTTGAACACGGAGCCAGCCTCGACATCCTCAGCGGTCACGACGTAGGACTCGACCAGGACGGCCACGCTCTCGCCAGGAATGATCTCGTCGCCGTAGATGTACGGAGCATCCTCGGTGTAGCCGAGCTTCTCGTCGATGACCTTGACGTCGCTTGCGGAGAGGTTGCCCTCGTTGGTGACGGTGATCGTGTAGGTGAGCTCGTCACCCTCGGCGTAGGCCGGGTTACCGTCGGCGTCGAAGCCGGTCATGGTGCCAGTCGAAGTCTTCTCGGAGGACAGCTTGGGGTTGGGATCTTCGGTGGGCTCGGGGTCGATGCCAGGCTCGACGGGAACCTCGGGCTCGTCCGGATCGGGGCTGGTGCCCTTGCCGGTCGCGACGTTCACGACCTCGCCGGCCAGGATGTCGTCCTCGCCCACGGTGTATACGGCCTCGAAGTCCTGGGACGCGCCGGGTGCCAGGCTATCGATGGTCCACTCGTCGCCGGTCAGCTCGTCGGTGACGGTGATGTCCGTGATGGTCAGGTTGCCATCGTTGGTGACGGTGATCTTGTACTCGATGTTCTCGTGCAGCGCGTACTTGCCGTCCGCGGAGGCCGCCGTGGAAGTGGTCACCTTGTCGATGGTGATGTGGCCATTCGGGTCCTCGATCGGCGGGTTC
>CAMYZR010000044.1 GCA_947303905.1 uncultured Atopobiaceae bacterium | reverse complement strand
TCATCACCTACTCGACCATCAAGGCCAAGCAGGCCATCAACGACGCCAACCGCGTGCTTGGATTCCCGGTCTACATGGGACAGCGCCTGTCCAAGATGATCTCTAACGACCCTAAGGCCAAGCTCAAGTTCGTGCTCAACAAGACGGCGGGCAAGGAGGACCTCTATTCTGCCGACTTCGCCGAGGCCTACCAGCGCGATGCCGACGCGCACCGCATCATCGATGCCGCCCTGGCCATCGAGGGCAAGACCCGTGGCGAGGGCGTGCATGCCTGCGCCGTGCTGATCACGCCCACGCCGGTGAACGACCACGTGCCCACCAAGCTCGACACCAAGGGCGGCGTCGAGATCACCCAGTACGAGGGCCACTCGGTCGCCGACATGGGCCTGCTCAAGATGGACTTCCTGGGCCTGCGCACGCTGACGGTCATCTCCAAGACCCTGGCCAACATCCGCGCCAACTATCCCCACGCGAGCGACATCGATCGCATGCCGGACGCGGTCAAGGGCACCATCAAGCCAGGCGCCACCTGCGTGGACATCGACGTCGACAAGATTCCGTTTGCCGACCCGGCCATCTACGCCCTCATGGGTCGCGGCCACACCGCCGGCGTGTTCCAGATCGAGTCGGCGGGCATGACCGCCACCATCAAGGGCATGCAGCCGCGCGAGTTCAAGCACGTGGTCGCACTCATCGCACTGTACCGTCCGGGCCCGCTCGGCGCCGGCATGGTCAGCGACTACATCGACCGCATGAACGGCCGCAAGGAGGTTGCCTTCTACGACAACCGCCTGTCCGACATCCTGGAGGAGACCTACGGCACCATGGTCTACCAGGAGCAGGTCATGCAGATCTCCATGAAGATGTGCGGCTTCTCGGCCGGCGAGTCCGACTCGCGCATCCGCAAGCCGGTGGCCAAGAAGAAGATCAAGATGCTGACCGACGAGGTCTTCCATTGGGAGGATGGCAAGGACGAGACCATCAAGGATCACTGGATGAACGGTGCCGAGGCCAACCAGTACACCCATGAGATCGCCCAGAAGATCTGGGACGACGTGCTCGAGTTCGCCTCCTACGCCTTCAACAAGAGCCACTCGGCGGGCTATGCCATCCTGGTCATGCAGACCGCCTGGCTCAAGGCGTACTTCCCCAAGGAGTACATGGCGTCGGTGCTCACCAGCTACATGGGCAAGACCGACAAGATCGTCCACTACGTGACGGCATGCCGTCACGAGGGCATCCAGATCCTGCCGCCCGACATCAACGAGTCCGGTAAAGACTTCACGGCAACGGCAGAAGGCATCCGTTTTGGCTTTGCCGGCATCCGCGGCGTGGGCGAAGGCGTCGGCGAGGCCATCATGGCCGAGCGTGCGGCCGGCGGCCCCTTCAAGACCCTGCACGACTTCGTGGAGCGCGTCGACTCGAGCCAGGCAAACCGCCGCGTGATCGAGGCGCTCATCAAGAGCGGCGCCTTCGACTCCACGGGCTACACGCGCATGCAGATGATGCACTTCGTCGACAAGAACAACCCGGAGAACATCATCGACGCGGCCATCAAGCGCCAGAAGGACCGTGCCGCGGGGCAGAGCTCGCTGTTTGACATGTTTGCCGACGTGGCGGGCTCGGGCTTCGAGAGCGACGTGCCCGCGCCGGACGGCATCGAGTGGGACCGTACGGCCAAGCTCGCGCAGGAGCACGAGGTGCTGGGCATCTACGTCTCCGACCACCCGCTGCGCCCCTACGAGTACGCGCTCTCCAAGGCGCGCGACGTCATGATCAGCGATATCGAGCTGAGCGAGGAGTACGTCAATCCTGCGACGGGAACCACCTCGACGCGCTACAAGGTGCCCGAGGGCAAGAACATCCACCTTGCAGGCATGGTCACGGCGGTTGCCAAGAAGACCACCAAGAACGGCGATAACATGGCCATCGTCACCCTCGAGGACATGGAGGGCGAGATCACGCTGGTCGTGTTCCCCAAGCTCTACAAGCAGTGCGCGGCGATCCTGGCGGGTGAGATCGACCAGGAGACGGGCGAGACGGTGGGCAACGTCTTCGTGCGCGTGACGGGCAAGCTCGAGCGCTCCGACCGTGGCAACCAGATCATCTGCCAGGAGGTCCAGGCGATGGAGCTCTCGGATCGCACCAACAAGCCCAAGGTCTTCGAGGTGTTCCTGACGCCCAAGATGCTCACCTACGACCGCCTGCAGTACCTCAACTCGATCTTCGGGCGCTACGCGGGCATGGACCGCGTGGAGCTTCTGGTGCAGGAGGCGTCCGGCAACACGATGCGCATGGAGCTGCCCACGCGCGTCGACGCGCGTAACGTTCTGCTCGAGGCCGAGGTCAAGGACCTGATCGGCCAGGAGGGGCACGTGGCCTTCGCGTAAGCGGCGTCGTTCTGGCTAGAGATGCGACGAGGGCGTCGGAGCATTCCGGCGCCCTTTCTCTATACGTCGAAGCCATTTGCTGTCAGGACGTCGGCCAACGACGGTGTTTGCGCCACGGTGCGCGCCACCAGCGAGCGTATGTCGTCGGCGAGGCGCTGCTCGTCATCCTCCGCAAGGTAGGCGGCAAGCACGTCGACGACCTGCCCGTATGTGAGCTCGTCTTCGCCAAAGCGCGCGTCGTAGATGCGCTCCTCGTGGGCGCAGTCGTTGCGCAGCTCGCTCAAGGTCTCGAGGTCGTGCAGCATGCCGGCAGGGGAGAGGGTCTTGCCCTCGTGCGTCGCCCCGCAGGCCTCGCGCATGCGCTGGCAGACCTTGCGCTGCTCGCCGCGCTTCATCAGTGCAAAGAAGTAGCGGAGGTTCCCAAAGGTCAGGTCGGAGAAGAGGACCCAGAGGGGCACCTGGTCGTAGTGCTCGCGATACCATGCCACGCGGCCGCTGTCGCGCGGCTCGTCGTCATGCTCGTCGACGATGTGCCCACGCGCATGATGCTCGAGCGTGTTGATCATCCAGGTGAGGTCACCCTCGTGGGTGGCGGGGCCGCGCAGGTACTCGCTCTGCTGCGCATAGCATCCGCGCCTAAGATACGCGTTCGCCTTGCGATGATACTCGCAGAAGGTGTGGGAAAGCACTGCCCGAAGGGTCGACTCCACGCACATCACGGCGCGGAAGGTAGCCGAGCGCAGCTCGCGATCGAACAGGAAGAGCTGGTAGATCTGGTCGAAGGTCGTGCCGCGCTGGTAGCGGTCGTCGTTGGCTGCTCTGCTTGCGGCTTGGTCGAGAAAGGCCTTGCCGTACCCGTTGACCACGGCATAGTACCCGTCGCGCAACAGGATGGCGGCGGTCTGCTCGCTCGTCTCCACCCCGCGCATCCGCAGCAGCGCCATCTGCTCGCCTATGGACCTGAACTGCTTTTCCATGGTGTCCCTTCGTCACGCTCCATGATAGGTGACTGGGACGGGCTCGGGCCCGACCGTCCCCAACGGTCGGGCCCGAGCGTCATGAAGGCTATCCCTCGGTGGTGATGGTCAGCTCGCTGCGCATCCCGTTGTGCTCGACAAGGTGCTCCGCGTTGGCGGTCTCCTCCACGCCATCGAGGACGAGGTGGTTTGCGATACCACGCTTGCGCAGGGCGATGGCCTCCCCGCGCGGGATCAGCAGGCGCGAGGTCGAGGTCAGCTGGTTGATGTCAAGCCTGGCCGGCAGCGTCGTGCAGCGGACGAAGAGGTCCTGGTTGGTGTCGGCCTCCACGTGCCCGATGACGTCGGAGAGGGTGAGGCGGGCGAACTTGCCGCCTACCTCGACCCTGCTGGCGGCAAGGGTGGAGACCTCCACGCTGTCCGCGCTTCCCTCGAGCTCGATGCGGTTCTCCCAGTTCGCGGGCACCTCGATGCGCACGTCGAGCGATCCACGCGCCTTGGCTGCCGTGACACCGCCCATGGAGACCACCTCGATGTCGAAGCTGTTGTCGTCAGGGTCGATGTGAACCTTGAAGGCCTCCTGCAAGTCCTCGATGTCGGCGCTTTCGAGGACGACGCGGACCTTGCTGGTCTGGGTGCCAATCAGCTTTACGTTGCGCGCGTTGCCATACGAGATGTCAAAGTCGTGTGGGGCAAACACGTCGCACTGCGTTATCGAGTTGGGGATCTGCGGCTCCTCGTTCCTCCCTGCCTGTGCGGGGGCGTCACGAAGCAGAGAGTCGACGGTGACGCCAAAGAGGTCCGCGATGGCGACGACGTTGTCGAGGTCGGGCGTGCCGAGGCCCGTCTCCCAGCGGGTGACGGCCTGGCGGGACACGCCGAGGCGCTCCGCCATCTGCTCCTGAGAGAGTCCTGCCTGCTTGCGAAGGTCACGGATGTGGTCGGCGAACATGGTCTTCTCCTTACGGTTGGCGCTTGTGCTGACACCAACCTACGATGGCGGGCCAATAGCGGCCAGCAAAGGCGTGCGACATCGGGCAAATTTGATGCTACGAATCGTAGCATTGCCATCTAGCAGGGCTTTTTGCAAGCTTGCGTACGGTCGTGCTCGTCCATCCAGTCGGCCAGAAGCCGGCAGTACCGCTCGTTGTCGTCCACAAAGCACATGTGCCTGCAGCCGTCCATGAGCTCCCAGCGCCCCTGGGGGAGCCGGTCGCATATCGTCTTGGCGACAAGTGGGGTGCACAGGTCGTCCGTCCCGCTGATGACAAGTGCGGGAAGGTCGAGCTCGCAAAGCCTATCGGTGTAGTTCCACTGTGCGAGCGTGCCAGTGGGCGTCAGCTCGTTGGGACCCCAGGCCGTGACGTACGACTCACCTCCCGTGACCTTGGCGCGCCTCAGGCATTCCGGCGCGCTCTCGTCGTAGTGCGGGTCCGCGCAGTGCAGGACCATGTAGTGGTCGATCGCCTGTTGGTAGGCGGGACAGGAGTAGTCGCCCGTCTCCTCGGCCCGCATGAGCGCCTCCCACTCGTCCAGGGGGAGCTGCCTTGCCATGCGGTGCTGCTCCTTGCCCCAAAGCTGCGAGTCCGAGAGCGTGGAGGAGAGAATCACCGAGTTCACGCCTTCCGTGCCGCGCTCCGCCAGATAGGTGATGGCCAGCATGCCGCCCCAGGACTGTCCGAGCAGGTGGACGTGCCCGAGGCCGAGGGCGTCAAGCAGGTTCTCGAGCTCGTCGACCCACGTCTCCGCCCGCCAGAGCTCGGGATGGCCATCCATGTAGGATCTGCCGCATCCCAGCTGGTCGTAGCTCACCACGAGGCGCCCCGTCTCTGCGGCCAGACGGTCGAGCACCTCGAAGTAGTTGTGCGTGGAGCCAGGCCCGCCATGCAACAGCAGCAGTGCCGGCTTGTCGGCGTCAGGGTCGCCAACGGCGCGCCAATAGGTCTCGTACGGCCCAAACGGCACACGGCCGTCGGTGACGGATACGTCCCGATTGGAGATACGCGCGTTTGTCAAGACCGTCTCCCTTAATCGTGTCCTCGACTCTGCCGAAAGAAGTCCCTCTCGTCCGATTGTCTAAGGGTAACGCTTGAGCGCAAAGCTGTCTCACATGTTGCTCGCGGGTCACGTACAATAGAGCCTAGCGGGCAGATGGCCCGCAGGAGAGGACGTTTTGAAAGGAGCCACCATGGCTGACGTCAAGTTCTTCAAGTGCACCAAGTGCGCCAACATGTTCGTGAAGGTGATCGAGGGTCCCTGCACGCCGGTTTGCTGCGGCGAGCCCTGCGAGGAGCTCGTGGCTGGCTCCTCTGACGGTGCCCGCGAGAAGCACGTCCCGGCCGTGACCCGCGAGGGCGGCAAGATCATCGCCCGCATCGGCGAGGTCGACCATCCCATGCTCGACGCCCACTACATCCAGTTCGTCGCGCTCGCCACGCCCGACCGCATCGAGATCAAGAAGCTCAAGCCCGGCGAGGAGCCGGTTGCCACCTTCGCGTGCGACGGCGCCGAGGATGTCACCGTCTACGAGTACTGCAACCTCCACGGCCTGTTCAAGGCTGACCTCTAAGCCGTGCGGATTGCGCTTTCGCAGATAAACACGGTGCCAGGTGCGTTTGACCAGGTTGTCGAGCGCATGGTGGCACAGACGCGAAGGGCCGCGGAGCAGGGAGCAGACCTTGTGGTCTTCCCGCTCGCGGCCCTCGCGGGCATAGAGGATCTGCCGTATCCCGACATACCCGCCTACCTGCACGACGTCGCCGACGCGCTCGTCCGCATGGCGGACCGCTTTGCCTGCCCGGCCATCGTGCCGGTTCCCGCCGACATGGGCATGCCCGGGAGGTCCTTCGATGCGCTCATGATCGACCATGGCGACATGAGGCTCTTGGGCTTTGCGGCGAGGTCAGATGCCGGTCAGCGCTCGCGCGCGGACGTTCCCGAGTTCGACCTTTGTGGCATGCGCGCGGCCCTTGCCCTCTCCCAGGACGACCTCGACGCACTCTGCGACTACGACTACGACGTCGAGGTGGTGCTCTACATCTCTGGCTATCCCTTTGCGCTGGACGATCCCGCCAGCGCCATGGGCGCCGACCTTGGCAACGCGCGCTTCGAGTCGGACGCCCAGTCCATTGGGGCGTGGCTGGTGGGATGCGCGCCCGTTGGCGGCTATGGCGACCAGGTCTTCACGGGATCGAGCTTCGTGCTCGCCCCTTCGGGCAGCTTGGTGGCGCTCGCACCGGCCTTCGAGGAGGCGTTGCTCGTCGCCGACCTCGATGCGGATGCGGCGGGCGATGCGGACCTACTGTTCCCGGAGGTGTTCGACACACCCTTCCACCTGTGGCAGACCGTCTCGCTGGGCATCCACGACTACGTGACCAAGCAGGGCATGACCGATGTGGCGCTCTGCCTCGACGGCAGCCTGGCCTCCTCGGTGCTCGCCGCCCTTGCCTCCGATGCGGTGGGTCCTCTGCACGTCCACGCGCTCGTCGGTGCCTCGGCCGGCGCTTCCGCCCCGGCGTGTCGCGAGCTGGCAAAGCGCCTGCACATCGACCAGCGCGACGGGACTGGGCAGCCCTGCGGCTTTGACGCACGCGATCTCGACGAGCTGGAGCTGGCAGCCCTGGCGCGCGAGCAGGACGCCCTCGTGCTCTCATCCTTTGACAAGACGGGGTTGGCGCTGGGGGCATACGGCAGGCACGTCTCGTGCGCCGAGCTCTGCCCCCTGGGCGATGTGTATCGCTCCGACGTGCTCGACATGGCGCACGTCCGCAACACCATCTCGCCGCTCTTCAGGCGCGTCGGCCTCTCCGAGTCGGAGATACTGACCCTGACGTTGCCGGATGGCGCGACGTACACGGCGGGCAGCGAGGCGGACGTCGAACGCGTTGACGAGATCCTCTCCGGCTACATCGAGTACGACCGTCCGCTTGCCGAGCTCGTGGCCGCCAGTGACGATGGAGGTGCCCTGGCGCAAGCGGTGCTTAACGCGCAGCGCCTCGCCGAGCCCTGGCGCCGCACCCTGCCTCCCGTGCTGGCGATAACCACCCGTACCTTGGATGACGCGCGCTTCCCGCTCGGCGTGCGCTGGCATGACACGCATCTCGATGACGTGACCGATGCCGAGCTGAGCTCCATGCTGCCCGCGCCGAAGCGGGAGCGGGGCGCCGACGCGGATGGACATCCGTCAGAGTGCGACCTCGACGGAACCCTCGCCATGCTCCGCGCCCGGGCCGCGCAGGGAGGCGGGCTGCCCCCTGGGCTCATGCAGGATGGCAACGTCCCGGGCGGGCTCGAGAGCGGCATGAGCAGCGACGGCAAGCCCCTCGGATGGCTGAACCCATTCTCGGAGAACTAGCATTACAGGTGTGCTAGGATAGAACGGACGTTCTAAAGCGGCTCTGCCGCGCTGGCAAGGAGGCCGCTTGATCATCTTGGGCATAGATCCTGGCCTAGCCCATACGGGTTGGGGCATTGTCGAGACGCGCGGCGCGCTCTGCCGTGCGCGTGCCTACGGCTGCGTGACCACCAAGGCGGCCGAACCCATCGACCAGCGTCTGGGCAGGATCTTCTCCGAGATATCGCGTGTCATCGATACCTATCATCCCACGCAGCTTGCCATCGAGAAGATCTTCTTTGGCGAGAACACCCGCTCGGCGCTGGCAACCGCCCACGCCCGCGGGGCTGCCATCGTGGCCTGCTCGCAGGCGGGGCTCGAGGTGGGGGAGTACACCCCCATGCAGATCAAGCAGGCGGTGGTGGGCACCGGTGCGGCTGACAAGCACCAGGTCATCTACATGGTGCGCACGGTGCTCGACCTCGACCATGACCCACACCCCGACCACGCGGCCGACGCGCTCGCCGCCGCGGTCTGCCATGCGAACCTCAACCGCACCAAGGCCCTCTCGCGCCTTGCTGCCGGCGATGCCATCCACGAGGCCGAGCAGG
>CAMYZR010000043.1 GCA_947303905.1 uncultured Atopobiaceae bacterium | reverse complement strand
CAGGTTTCGATGGTTTGGCATCCGGCGAGCGCGGCAGCTGTATGCGAAGGAAGCCATTGCATAATAGCCGCCTCGGGCGTTCGATGCGTCTATCTTAATGGTGGTTGCCAGTCGATGGGTGTCGTCGTGTTTGCACCGTCGCTTTCTTTGCTATGCGGCTGTTTATCCGGGTTTGAGCTGGGTCCGCGCGTCATGGCGCGAGTCGCTGGGCTTTCACGACTACGGACGACTGCAGATGGACGCGTTCTGCGTGGTGGGCGACAGCGGCACGCTGCCCGAGGAGTCGAGCTTCTACCTGGGCGTCGGGCACCCGATCCCGGCGGTGTGCATCCGCACGAGCACCGAGCGCCCCGAGGCTCTGGACAAGGGGTGCTTCGTGCTGTCCGGTATCGACGAGGTCGGCCTGCTGCAGTCTGTGGACCTGGCAGTTGAGATGGTGCGCAGCGGAGACCTGGGCGTGCCCGTGCCCGACTACGTGGACGACAACGTGAGCGACAAGGTCGTGCGGATCGTGCAGAGCTACGTCGGAGTGGTGAACAAGATGGTCTGGCGGAAGGGGTGGGCGCCTACAAATGGGGTAACTCCTAATTTCTGGCTCCCAACGTCCTAATGAAAGGGTCCCAAGGCCGCTCTCGGCCTTGGGACCCTTCCCGTAAGTCGCCCAAACGCGCGGGTTACTCCGCCATCAGCGCAAACGCCTCGTATGGACGCACGAGACCAGCCTGAGGCGCATCCGCGTAGTTACACGCAGCCTCAACCAGCACCGCTCCCGCGTACTCCTCGGGCACCTGCCACGCCACCTCGTGGTCGGTGAAGTTGCAGACCACGAGCATCCTCTGCCCGTCCAGCTCCCGCTCGTAGACAAAGAGCTCCTCGCTCCAAGGCTCGAGCAGCCTGAAGTGCCCATGCACCACCAGATCGCTCTGTTTGCGCAGCGCGATAAGCCCCTGGTAGTGCGCAAACACCGAGCCCGGGTCATCCACCTGCGCCGCAGCATTGATGATGGCGCAGTTCGGGTTGATCGGCAGCCACGGCTCACCGGTGGTAAACCCCGCCTTGGGGCTTGCGTCCCACTGCATGGGGGTGCGCGCGTTGTCGCGGCAGATCTCACGCATGCACGCCATGGCCTCCTCGTGGCTGCACCCGCAGTCCTGCGTCAGCATGCGGTAGGCGTCATGTGCCTCCAGGTCGTTGACCAGGCTCATGTCCTCAAAGGGATAGTTGGTCATGCCCAGCTCTTCGCCCTGGTAGATGTAGGGGGTGCCCTGCATGAGGTGCAGGCAGGTGGCGAGCATCTTGGCGCTCAGCTCGCGCCACTCGTCCGAGTCGTTGGCCCAGCGGCTCACCGCACGCGGCTGGTCGTGGTTGTCCCAGAAGAGGCTGTTCCAGGCCACGCCGTCGAGGCCTGTCTCCCAATGGTCGAACACCTGCTTGAGGTCGACGAGGCGTGGCTTGTCGGTGACCCACTTGCCGCGGTCGGGGTCGCCGGTCAGGCTCACGTGCTCGAACTGGAAGACCATCGACAGCTCGCTGCCGTCCAGGTTAGCGTACTTCTTGGCCGTCTCTACGGTGGCACCGCTTACCTCGCCCACGGTCATAGTGTCGTACTTGGAGAGCACGCGCCTGCGCATGTCCTGGAGGTGCGGGTGCACGCCCTCGTCGACGATCAGCGGGAAGAGCGGGGCATAGCCGGTTGGTCCGGGCTCTCCCGAGGGGAAGCTCGTGTCCTTGGCGATCATGCCGATGACGTCCATGCGGAAGCCGTCCACGCCCTTGGCCAGCCACCAGTCCATCATGTCGAAGACCTCGTCGGCCACGCGGGGGTTCTCCCAGTTGAGGTCGGGCTGCTTCTTGGAGAAGCAATGTAGGTAGTACTGCTGGGTAGTCTCATCCCACTCCCAGATGCTGCCGCCAAAGACGCCGCCCATGTTGGAGGGCTCGTGCTCATCCACCGCGTCGCGCCAATAGTAGTAGTCGCGATAGGGGTTGTCGCGGCTCGAGCGGCTCTGCTTGAACCATTCGTGCTCGTCGGACGAATGGTTGACCACGAGGTCCATCACGATCTTGATGCCAAGCGAGTGCGCGGTGGCAAGCATCTCGTCGAAGTCCTCCATCGTCCCGAAGCCCGGCCAGATGGCGCGGTAGTCGGAGATGTCGTAGCCGTTGTCGTCCATGGGGCTCTCGTAAACCGGCGAGAGCCAGATGACGTCGATGCCCAGCTTGGCAAGGTAGGGGAGACGCCTGGTGATGCCGGGGATGTCGCCGGTGCCGCTGCCCGTGGAGTCCTGGAAGCTCTTGGGATAGATCTGATACACGACGCTGCGCTGCCACCACTGCTCTTTCATGTGCCCTCCTCACAATTGATTGCGGTCGCCACCAGTGTACTTCCGCCGCCCGCCTCACCGCGTTTCGGTGATAATGAAGGGCGCGAAACGCGGCGCGTATGGCAGAGACGGAGGGACGCGCATGCTCAGAGCCAACTATCACACCCACACTACCTTCTGCGACGGGGACAACACGGTCGAGGAGATGGTGCAGCGCGCGCTTGACCTCGGCTTTCTGCATTTGGGCTTCTCGGGTCACATGGACGAGGAGATCCACATGGATTGGCAGTCCTACGTCGCGGAGGTCTCGCGCCTGCGCGATCTCACAGCCGGCCGGCTCGACATCCTCTGCGGCGTGGAGCTCGATACGCTCTATGATCCCGCGTCCTGCCCCGGCGCCGAGTACGTGATTGGCTCCACGCACTACCTGGACGTGCACCCCGAGGGCTACTCGCGCGCCATCGACTGGAGTGCGGAGGTCTCCCAGCGCCTCTGCGACGAGTTCTTTGGCGGCGACTGGTATGCCATGTGCCGCTCCTACTATGAGCTCGAGGCGCAGGTGGTCGAACGCACGCACTGCACCTTCGTTGGCCACTTCGACCTGATCACGCGCTTCAACGACCAGCTGCGCGCCTTCGACGAGCAAGACAAGCGCTACACGGGTCCCGCGCTGGAGGCGATGGAGCACTTGGTGTCTAGCGGAGTTCCGTTCGAGATCAACTGCGGTGCGCACAACCGCGGCCGCAAGGAGGAGCTCTACCCGAGGCGAAGCCTCCTTGCCGCTCTGCATGACATGGGCGGTGAGATTTTCATCAACTCCGACGCGCACCAGGCAGCAGTGCTCAACGGGAGCTTTGACGTCGCGGTCGAGCGCGCCATCGCATGTGGCTTCACCCACGTGAATGTGCTCGTGCACAGCCCGATGGGGGAGGTCGAGGCGCGGCAGCTGGCGCTCGATGCGCTCTGACCACCACATCCCGTACACAAATCTAACCTTTCATCCTTCCAAAAAAGCCGTATGTACCTGCGGTTTTTACGGAAATGGCAGTCATTACGTATCCTTAACGTTGAGCGGTTGTCGCGCCTGACACCAGCTGGGTACGATTGTCTAACCCGACGAAAGGGGCTGTGATGGCTGATCTGGCTCAGTTGCCGGGCATGATTGCCCAAAACCCGTTCCTTGCACTTGTCTTGCTTACGGTGATGGGGACCATCTTCGTCAATGGTGCGACCGATGCCGCCAACGCGATTGCGGAGCCCATCGGCACCCGTGCGATTGACGTTGACTCCGCCATCATCATGAGCGTCATCACCAACTTCTTGGGCCTGGTGGTGATGACCTTCTTCTCGACCGCAGTGGCTGACACCATGAGCAACATGGTCGACTTCGGTGGTGACAACCACGCTGCCTTGATTGCGCTCGCAGCTGCCATGGTCTCCATCGTGACGTGGTCCTCGCTCGCATGGGTCTTCGGCATCCCCACCAGCGAGAGCCACGCGCTGATCGCGGGCCTCACGGGTGCGGCCATTGCCGTCCACGGCGGCTTGAGCGGCGTCAACGGTGCCGAGTGGGTCAAGGTCGTCTATGGCCTGGTGCTCTCCACGGTGCTGGGCTTTGTCGCAGGATGGGTCATCGCCAAGGTGATTCCCTATCTCTGTAGAAACGCCGACCGACGTCAGGCCAACGACTTCTTCGCAAAGATGCAGGTCTGGGCTGCTGCCGGCGCCTCGGCCATGCATGGCGCCCAGGACGGCCAGAAGTTCATGTCCACCGCCATGCTTGCCATCGCGCTCTCGCAGGGCATGAACGTCTCCAACCTCGAGTTCCCCCTGTGGCTCGAGGTGCTCTGCGCCGCCGTCATGGCCATCGGCACGGGCATTGGCGGCAAGCCCATCATCAAGAAGGTCGGCATCGACATGGTGCAGCTCGAGCAGTATCAGGGCTTTGCCGCAGCGCTGAGCGCGACCGGCGCACTCCTGATCGCAACGCTCACGGGCCTGCCCGTCTCCACCACGCACACCTCGTCCTCCTCCATGATGGGTGCCGGTGCCGCAAAGGACGTGCATTCCGTGGACTGGGAGGTCGCCAAGGAGATCGTCGCCACATGGGTCTTCACCTTCCCGGGCTGCGGGCTCATCGGCTTTGCGCTCGCCAAGATCTTCCTCATGCTCTTCTGATTTCGTATACAAGACCTGGCCTCAAGGACCCGTCCCGTCGGCTCAGATCACAGAAAGGTGGCTACCATGCCCAAAATCAAGAAGGAAGACGTCTTCTACACCCTGCTCAAGGAGCTGGCCGAGGTGCTGGTGCAGGCGGGTGAGGAGTACGTGTACGTGATGAGGACCTATCCCGAGAGCATCACGCGCGTGCCACGCATGAAGATGCTCGAGACGCAGGCCGACGACATCGTGCGCGACATTATGACGCGCCTGTACACGAGCTTCATCACGCCGTTCGACCGCGAGGACATCAGCGACCTGGCGCTTGCCATGGATGACGTCGTGGACTACATGGAGGGCGTCGCGCTCAGGCTCGACCTGTTCAACATCCAGGAGATGCGTCCCGATGCCATCGAGCTTGCCGAGCTCACGCTAACCGCCATTCGTGACATGCGGGAGATGATCTACCACCTGCCCGACTACAAGCGTGACGATGTGGTCATGAAGCAGGCCATTGCCATAGGCCATGTCGAGGACGGCGGTGACACCGTCTACGAGAACGCCCTGCGCACGCTGTTCCGCGAGGACGAGACTCGTGGCAAGGAGAGCCTCGCATGGCTGCGCCTCTTCGACCGCATGGAGCACTGCCTGGACATGTGCGACAAGGCGGCCGGCGTGGTGCGCAACGTGGTGATGAAGAGCAGCTAAGGACCTTGGGGCAACCCGCTTCTTAAAGCTTCAGACTACGTACAGTTCTTTGTAGAGCTTGCGATATGTCAGACGGGGACCTCCAGTGGGGTAGAATGACACGGTTGTGGGTACAAACCCACGTACGTTCATTTGCACACTGGAGGTTCTTTGCATGTCTGACGAGAAGAACACAGAGGCCATCGAGGGGATCGATGCCGCAGCCGAGCAGGCTTTCGACGACGTCGACGTCGCCGAGGAGGCCGTCGAGGACGCCCTTTCCGACGAGGTGTCTGACGAGCCTATCGATGAAGCCCAGGATATGGTTGCCGAGGAGCAGGAGACCGTCGCGCAGGCTTTGAACGAGGTCGACGAGAAGGTCGAGGCTGCCGTGAGGCACGTCGCCGAAGAGGCTGAGGCAGAGTTCAAGGAGGCCGAGGAGATGGCCGAGAGCGCTCCTGGCTCCGAGAAGGCAAGGCGGGACGACTTCGGTGAGCCCGCACCGGCAAAGGCGTCCCTGCTGAGCCGCCTTGGTACGGGTGCATGGATGGGCATCTCTGCCGCCTGCCTGGTTGCGGGCCTGCTCTTGGGACACTTCGTCATCGGTGGCGGATCCGCGTCCGGCGTCGACCTTGCCGGCAAGACCACGGTCGCAGAGGCCGAGCTCGACGACACCTTTGCCGTCTACACCTACAACGGCGAGACCCACGCGCTTTCCGTGCGCGAGGTCATCGAGTCCGCCGGCCCGCTCGAGGGTTCCCTCAAGGAGGATGGCACCTACGCGCTGCCTTCCTCCGAATACGCGCTCGGCGCTGCCCGAAATGCCATCATCAATAGCGAGGTCGAGGCACGTGGCATCGAGCTGAGCGACGAGGAGATTGCCGCCTACGCCGAGGAGAACCTTGGCACGAGCGACTACGAGGCAATCGCCAGCACCTACAGCATGGAGGTCGACGCCGTCAAGAAGCTCATCACCGACAACTGCCGCATCAATGCGTTGCGCGAGCAGGTCATCGGCGAGGAGCTGCCCCCCGTCCCCGAGGCGCCTGCGACTGCCGAGGAGGGCAAGGAGGACAAGGTCACCAAGGAGTACGCGGACTACATCATCTCCCTTGCGGGCGACGAGTGGGACAGCGAGAAGGGTGCTTGGGTCGACGAGGCCAGCCCCTATGCCACCGCGCTGGACGGTGCCGACTTCAGCAAGGACGGCGCATCCTACCACGCGGCCCTCTCGGCCTACTACGTGGCATATCAGGTCTACACCGAGAAGCAGACCGCCATCAGCCAACAGTGGACCGACTACCTCAACGGCATTCTGAGTGGCGCTTCCATCCAGGTGGGCTCGCTCATCTCGTAGCAAGATTCATAACCAGAGCCTTTGCGGTGCCCCGGCAGGTCCATTGCCTGCCGGGGCACCGTTCTTTGGTCGTGCTGTGTGCATGAGAACTGTCTTGTCAGTTGTCTTGTCAACTGTCAAGGATTCTGTCATACTTGCCCTGCCGATCCAAATCGCAGGGAGAGGGACTCTCATGGACATTGCCGCTGAGATCGCGCGTCTCAAGCAGGAGAAAGAAGCCGTCATCCTGGCGCACTATTACGTGCCGCCCGAGACGCAGGCCCTGGCAGACTACGTGGGCGACTCGTTTGCCCTTGCGCGTCTCGCCCGAACGCTGGACTGCAAGACCATCGTGCTGTGCGGCGTGTCGTTTATGGCCGAGAGCGCGAAGATGCTCAACCCCGACCGCACGGTGCTGCTTCCCGAGCCCTCTGCGGACTGCCCGATGGCGCACATGGTGCGCAAGGCGGACGTGGATGCGGTCAAGGAGCGCTACGACGACCTTGCCGTCGTCTGCTACATCAACTCCACCGCAGAGATAAAGAGCTGGTCAGACGTGTGCGTCACCTCCTCCAATGCCGTCAAGGTGGTGCGCGAGCTGCCACAGCAGAACATCCTCTTCATCCCCGACATGCACCTGGGCCACTACGTAAGCCTGCAGGTGCCGGAGAAGAACTTCATCCTCAACCGCGGCTACTGCCCCATCCATCACAAGATGATTCCCGCTGAGGTGGAGGCGCTGGAGATAGCCCATCCCGATGCCGTGGTGATCGCCCATCCGGAGTGCACCGAGGAGGTGCTGCAGGAGGCTGACTACATCGGTTCGACCAAGCAGATGATCGACTACGTGGCACAGAGCGACGCACAGGAGTTCATCGTGCTGACCGTGGTCGGAGTCCAGCGCGAGATGGAGCTGGCCACCGCCGGCACGGGCAAGCGCTTCTACTTCCCAAAGACCACGCCCATCTGCGTCAACATGATCAAGGTCACACCCGAGAAGGTACTTGCCTGCCTGCGCGATGGTACGGGCGAGGTGGGCATGCCCGATTGCGTCGATGCCGCGACGACCCCGCTCGAGCTCATGCTTGAGCTGGCAGCCCGATGATCACCCTCGGAGCGGGAGCTCCCGCGCCTCAGATAGACCTCGAGGGCTGCAATCGCATGAGCTGTGACGTCTTGATCGCGGGATGTGGCGTGGCAGGGCTCTACACGGCGCTCAACCTGCCCGAGCACCTCTCGATCGAGATGATCTGCAAGGAGGACGTGGCCAGCTGCGACAGCATGCTCGCGCAGGGAGGCATCTGCGTGCAGCGTGACGACGAGGACTACGAGCCTTGGTTCGAGGACACGCTGCGCGCTGGCCACTACGAGAACAGGCGCGAGAGCGTCGACATCATGATTCGTGAGAGCCGTCCGTTGATCGACGACCTCATCTCGCTCGGCGTGGAGTTCGACCGCACGCCGACCGGTGAGCTGGACTACACACGCGAGGGCGCACACTCCCGTCCGCGGATCCTGCACAATGCCGACCTCACCGGCGCGGAGATCACCACAAAGCTGCTCGCCGCGGTGGAGAAGCACACCAACGTGTACATCAACGAGTACGTCACCATGCGCGACCTGCTCGTCGAGGACGGACGCTGTGTTGGCGCGCTCGTGACGGACGGCGCGAACGAGCCCGTGATGGTCTATGCCAAGGCCACGGTGCTTGCCACCGGCGGTGTGGGCGGTCTGTTCCCGCGCTCCACCAACTTCCGCAGCCTCACCGGCGACGGCTGCCGCATCTGCCGCAATGCCGGTGTGGAGCTCGAGCACATGGACTACGTGCAGATTCATCCCACGAGCCTCTACACGCCCAAGCCCGACCGGTCGTTCCTCATCTCGGAGAGCTGCCGCGGCGAGGGAGCC
>CAMYZR010000042.1 GCA_947303905.1 uncultured Atopobiaceae bacterium | reverse complement strand
TGTTGTCCCGCCACGCGAGCTTCGCGCCGTCCTGCTTGAAGCCGTCCTGCTCGATGCCCGCCAAGAAGCCAAGCCACGGCTCGAGCATCATGCTGCGCTCGGTGGGATCCCAGAGGAGGTACTCGGCGTCACCCGTGCGCGCGACCAATGGGACGCTTGCGAGAGAGCCATCCCCGGTGATGACTGCGCCGAAGCGGCACTCCCCCACCGCAAGCTGTTCGTTCGCACACGCGCTCGACACGAGGGCCGGCGCGCCGTCGCCCGACACGAGAAGGGCACCCATGCCCTGCAGGTCGGAAAGCGCACAGCCATGGTGGAACGCCTCCAGCTCGGCCAGCTCCTCCAGGGCGCCATACTGCGCGGGAAGCGCCAGAAGCGCCTCCTCGTCTTCGAAGATTCCGCCAAGAAGCAGGTGCTCGGCATAGAGCAGTGCCTCCGTCACATTAGACATAGACGCACCCATGCGTACTCCTATACCTTCTAGTTGCTTACCGCAGGGAGAATGAGGGGGTTCCACGCTCGAGCCCGAGCGGGCTGCTTGGCCGTGTAGGTGACGCTCTCCACATGACGTCCTTCCTGGTTCCACACGGTCGTGCCGCAGGTGTCATGCGGTGACACGAGGATGCTCGGGCGCAGCTTGCTGGTGGTGTACGTGACCTTGCCCTCGCAGAAGACCGATCCCGTGACGTCACGGTTGGCACCGACGGGGCACCTCAGCCAGAAGCCGTCAGACCAGGGTGAGGTGCGCATCACGACGTCCTTGCGGGCAAGCGTGCGGGCCTCGTAGAGGCTGAAGCCCCAGTCGAGCATGGCGCGCGTGTCGCTGAAGCGCCCATCCTTGGTGTCGCAGCACAGCGCGCAGCTATAGACCGTGACGTGGTTGCGTCGTGCGGCGCCCAAGAAGGAGGCACCGCTTTCGGTGTTACCGGTCTTGATGCCCAAAAGGCCGTCGTAGTTGCCCATGAGGTCGTCGGTGCTCTCCAATGTGACCTTCTGGCCTTTGGGATACACCGTGATGTAGCGCGTGTGAACCGCGTCACGGATGAAGGGGTAGTTCTCGAGGGCATAGCGGCCCATCACGCACAGGTCGGCGGCACATGAGTAGTGCCCGTCCTGCTCGAGGCCATGCGGGTTGGAAAAATGTGTATGCTCCATGCCGAGCTCTGCGGCCTTCGCGTTCATGAGGTCCGCAAAGGCGTCCTCGCTGCCAGCCACCGCATAGGCCACGTTGAGCGCCGCATCGTTGCCCGAGTAGACCAGAGTTGCCATGAGAAGCTCGCGCATCGTGGGCGTGTCACCCTCCGCATAGCCTGCCAGCTGGGCATCTTCCTGAAAGCCCGTCTCGATGAAGGCTATCTGCTCATCCAGGTCGATGCCGGAGTCCAAGGCGACCATCGCGGTCATGATCTTGGTGATGGAGGCTGGAGGCATCTCCTCGTAGCCGTTGAAGTCATAGAGGGTATTGCCCTGGCTGTCCATGACGAAGGCACCCGAGCACTCTTCGATACCGGGCGTGGTGTCAAAGGCGAGGGCGTAGCTAGATGATGCGAGGATGGCCAGACACGTGAAGAGCACGACCACCATGGCTTGGCGGATGCGATGCATTTACGAGTTTCTCCCCTGTGCTTCCTGCTCGGCGATGATGGCGTCCCTGATGGCAAATCCCTGCTTGTAGTAGATGACGGCCGTGATCGTGGAGAGCACGATGGCAATGTAGACCATGTAGATGCCCAGCGACGCGGGCTGCCCGTTGAAGCCGGGAAGCCAGCTGACTTCAAGCAGGGTGGGCCCCGTCACCACGCAGAGGTTTACCAGCAAGAAGCAGAATCCCGTCATGAAGAGTGCCGTGGACACCTTGCCGATGTAGATGACGTCGACAGGCCGCTTATACCAATGGCGCAGGTAGATGTTGCCACCGAGCAGTACGAGGTCGCGTCCGATGACGAATATGGCCACCCACAGCGGAAGCGTGCCGATGATGACGAGTCCCAGCACGCCAGTAAAGAGCAGCACGCGGTCCATCATAGGGTCGGTTACCTTGCCAAACCAGCTGACCGTCTGGGTCGATCGCGCGATCCACCCGTCGAGGTAGTCGGTCACCGCTGCGACGATGTAGCAGATGAGGGCGATGCTGCGACTCTCGTCGCGGACGTAAAGCACCAAAAATGCCATCGTGAGAAGGAAGCGGCAGATCGTGATGAAGTTCGCAAGCGTCAAGATCTTGTCGGAGGGGTTCTCCGGCGTGCCAATGGGGGCAGTCGTGATGCCTTTGGCCTGCGCCAAAGCTACATCAGGCGCCAAATTGACCTTTAGCGTCTTCTTGAAGCGATCTTTGAGCGAGTCCGTGACCAACGCATCCCTTTCCGAGCAACATACAGAGGCTAATAGTACCCCAAAAGGGAGGGTTTATACTTCGTGGCTTACGAACCCCTTACTATATGGGCCAACTTATCATCAAGGCACGACAGGGGCCTCGGATTCAAGTCCGAGGCCCCTGCTCTCAACTATGCGTCAGTTGGCTACGAAGCAGCCCTGCTCTTAACGCTCCACGAGGTAGTTGATGGTGATGGGCGTCATGGGGTACCACACCTGGCTCTCGCTCTTGAAGGTGGAGGAGATGGTCAGCTCGTCGGACTCGTCGAAGAAGCGCGTGGAGAAGACCCAGCCGCCGTTGTTGACAAAGATCTCGAGGATCGAGGTGTCGACAACGACGCGAATGTTCTTGATGGCCGGGATGAGCGCGCGACGACCGACACGGCCCTGGCCCTGCTCGTCATTGGTGAAGAGCAGCTCTGCCTTGCCGTCCTTGTAGGTGAGCTGGAGGAAGTCGCCAAAGTGCAGCTCGCCCTCGCCCTCGATGCCCTCGATGACGACGTCGGCGCACTTCTCGGGCAGCGTGACGCTGCCGTCCCATGCGACCGCCTCGCCGCGCAGGGCGTCGAACTCCTCGGCGGGGTTCTGCAGGATGCGGCCGCACTTGGGGCAGACGGAAAGCACGCGCGGGGTGGTCAGCGCGCCGCGCCAGGTGTCAGTCGGGTTGTCGTAGGCGCGGATGTCATCCTTGTCATGCGGCAGGCTCATCCAGCCGATGAGGATCGTGCGGCCCTTCTCGTCAACCAGGGACTGGCAGGCATAGTAGTCGAAGCCGTAGTCCCAGTCGACGAAGTCGTGCTCGTCGATGGCGGCACGCGGAGCGGCGGCGTCCATGCGCTCGGTGTCCTCGTGCATGAGGTCGATAATCTTGCCCTCGATGGGGAAATAGCCGGAGGCGTGCACGTTCTGGGCGGTCACGCGGTCGGGATCGTCGGGGTCGTTGGAGCCGACCATGCCCTGCGGGCAGGTGGACAGGTACTCCTTGCCGTCGAGCACGATGCGGTCGGGGCACTCCCACATGTAGCCGAAGGGCTTCTCCTCGAGGTTGGTGACGGAGCCCGCCATCTCCCAGTGATAGCCGTCATCGGAGTCGTACATCATGATGGCGCCGCGGCTGTCGGCCAGGGTGCGGGCGCCGAGCATCATGTGGAACTTGCCGTCCTGGACCCAGACCTTGGGGTCGCGGACGTGGCAGCTGCAGTATGCGGGATAGCCGGAGTTGTCGAGCACGACCTCCTTGGCGCCCAGGTTGATGCCGTTGTAGGACTTCATGAGGGTCTGGTTGGCCAGACGGCCGGACGTGGTGCCGTCACCCTCGCCGTCACGGATGTTGCCGGTGTAGTAGAGCCAGAGCTCGTCGGTGTCCTCGTTGATGTAGGCGCCGCCGGAGTAGGAGCCATCCTTGTCGGCCGGGGAGTCGGGCATGACGTGGCAGCCGAGGAAGACCCAGTTGACGAGGTCGCGAGAGGCAAAGTGGCCCCAGCCGTGCGGGCTGTCGAAGTTGCCCGGATACTCGGGAGCGTTCTGGCAGAAGAAGTTGTAGGTGCCCTTGAACTGGCACATGCCATTGGGGTCAGAGATGGATCCCTTGTACGGGGCAAGATGCAGCTTTGGACGCCAAGACTCGTTGCTCATTGAGAATCTCCTTAATCGCGAGGCGATGCTTCCCACCCTCGGTGGGCACAGACTACTTCCATGATATGTGGAACCGATTCCACAGCGCCGCTAGAGACGATGAACGGCGGTGATAGGGCGCCTTCTGGGCGAGCCGCAAGGCAAACGGGCATCACTCAAAGCTTAGCAGCAGGTACGTGGCGTCGTCGCTTGGCTTGGAGCGGTGCACGCGCCAGCAGCCCGCGTCCTCCTGCTCGGCCTTGCGCAAGCGCTCGCCGATCTCCAGGCCTTTGCCCGCGGCCAGCTGTCGTCCCAGCTCGGATGCGTCTGGCATGACCCCCATGTCGACGGCCGCAGCGTACCCATCGCTGCAGGCGAGAAGCCAACTCACGTCCTTCGCAGAAAAAGTGCTGGTCGTGGCATGCGTCATGCCGCGACAGGAGATGTCGGCCGCCCAATAGCCACCGGGCTCGTTCATCTTGAGGCGGTTCTCGATGAAGCGAGGGTTGAGCGCGCGGCGCGCCTGCGCCATCGTGGTCCCGTTCTCGGTGGCATAGGCGTACATGCGCTCGTAGTTCTCGTCGTCAAGCAGCGTGAGCGTGTTGTCGTGCAGCTCACGGCAGGACTGGTCCTTGAGGCCGACGACCGCCGTGCAGTCACCCAGAAGCGTGACCAGCACGTTGGTGTCATCCCAGCTCAGCACCACAACGCTGCCGTTGGGCTCGTCGATGCGCTCGAGGGCGTCGGCACCGGGGAGGAGATCGCCCTGCCCTCGGCGCCCTGGGGTGGTGTCGAGGTGGCTCAGGATGGACCTGCTGAGGTGGCGTGCGTACCAAGAGGCATCGCTCTCCCCCGCCACCAGGTTGACCTTCGTGAGGCCCGTCGCGCCATCGACGAGAACCGCGCACCCTCGCTCTGGCGTCGCAAGGGCATAGTCCTCGTTGAAGCGCCCCTCGCCGGAACCTGTCCAGGTGTTGGTATCCACCGAGACGGTGGTCGGAAGCTCGCCAGAATGCCGATCGCTCATGAGTCCTCCTCTATCTGCCGGGCCAACTCGATGATGGCCGCTACCGTCTGCTCTCGCTGCTCGCTCTGGGAGATGAGGGCCTTCCCGTCACGCACCTGCGCCCCATAGCACCCGAATCCCGCATGGTTGCCGCCCGCGATGACCAGCTCGCGAGCGTCGGACGGCCAGAGCTCGCGTGCGGCGTCGTACGCATCGTGGCTGAGCACCGTGTCCTCCGTGCCATAGACGGAGAGAAACGCGATGCCTTCGGGCACTTTGCCGGTGGGATAGGCCGCGAGAAGCACGAGCGCATCCGTCGCACGGGGATGCTCGACGGCATAGGAGGCCGCCACGACCCCTCCCATCGAGTGCCCCGACAGGATGAGGTGCTCGCACGGGTGGCGGGCAATCATGTCTTCCAGGGATGAGGCGCTCAGGAAGGCGATATTGAACGGAAGGTCTACGAGCAGGCAGTCGACGCCGCCTGCAGCAAGCTCATGCATCAGCGGAGCATAGGCCTCTGCCTGCACCTTCGCGCCCGGGAGAAAGACGAGGACGGTGCTCTCACCGGGTCCGTCAAAGAGACAGCCGCCGTCCTCTGGCGTCACGCTCACCTGCCCGTCGCTCAGGAGTGCCTGCTCGGCGGTCGTGTCGCCATGGTAGGAGCGCGTGAGCCATGCGGCTATGGCACCTATTGCCAGAAGCATGGTCAGGCAGAGCGTGAGAAGAACGCGAGCGACCTTGGAAGGGCTTTGGCCAAAACGCTTTGCCAGCCATCCCACGGCAAGCCAGCTTGCCCACAAAAGGACGACCAGAATGACGCATGAGGCAATCAGGTAGAACAAGGGAGCTTCCTCTCACGCTAACGCACAGGACTACTCTACCATTCGGGCATGGCCGCGACCTTCGCCTCCACGAACCAGCGCGGACCCTCGTACCACAGATGCGTGGTCGTCGTGCCCACGCGCACGGTGTAGCGGATGCCCGTGCCGCCCGTCTTGAGCGAGTGGGCTTGCCGACGGTCGAGCACCTGGTCTATCTGATAGCGCACGCCAGTGTCCCAGATGATGGACAGGGGTGTGACCGTCCCCTCGGGCGAGGTGTCGGACACCACCTCCACATAGCGCTTCTCCCTGCCAGCTATCCCCCTCATGACAACCCCCTCATGCGAAGACGCTTACCGGGTGCACCACGTTGTCGCGGTGCGGGTCGAACGTCGACAGGCGTGGGTCGCAGAGCTCCGACAGGCGCCTCACGGCATGGTTCCCATAGCGAAAGCGCAGCTCGTCGATGGTCTTGTCCAGCTTGAGCATGCGCTGCCGGCGGCTCTCGACACCCCAGAGGTCGAGCTGCACGGTGCTTTGCGCGGGCGAGAGGTTGGACGCGTGGACCCCAAGGCCCCGCAGCTTCTCGCCATGGGCAAAGTCCCAGTCGGATATGAGCAGCTCGGCGGCTGTGGAGCAGATCTCGCTGGTGAGCTGGGTGGGCCGCGGGAGCGTCGTCTGCCGGCTGAGCGAGGCCAGCGTGTTGAAGTCGCGCCCGGCGGCGGCGATCGTCCGGGCGGCCAGGCCCTGCGCGCGCAGGCGCTGGGCCACCGACTCCCCCATCAGCCATATCACCTGGCGGGCGCTGGTCTCGTCCTCCAGGTCGAAGGGGCAGGTCATCCCGTTGCCCACCCCCTTCACCTCGTGGGTGATGTCGTGGGACGCGGGGCTGAGCGGCCGCACGGGCGAGTCGTCCTGCCCGCGCGCGAAGCTCTGCACCACCGATCCCATCTTGCCCAGCCTGCGTCGGATGAGCTCGTCGTCGGCGCAGGCGAGGTCCCCTATGGTGAAGATGCCCAGCTGGTTGAGCTTGCGTGTCGTGGCGGGGCCGACGTAGAGCAGGTCCTTCACCTTTGCGGGCCACACCACCTCCTGGGCGTTGTAGGGCGTGATGACCGTGAGGCCGTTGGGCTTGTCGTAGTCGCTGCCGAACTTGGCGAAGATCTTGTTCCAGCTGACTCCCACCGAAACGGTGACTCCCAGCTCCA
Source organism: uncultured Atopobiaceae bacterium (assembly GCA_947303905.1). Taxonomy (GTDB): domain Bacteria; phylum Actinomycetota; class Coriobacteriia; order Coriobacteriales; family Atopobiaceae; genus UBA1367. The sequence goes on along the minus strand of CAMYZR010000042.1, from coordinate 1,566 downwards.
TGAGCACGCGCTCCGAGATGTCGCGGGCGATGAGCAGGGCGTCTCCCCCCTGCAGGTGCGCGGAGGCGGTGACGTCGAGCCAGGCCTCGTCCAGGCCGAAGGGCTCCACGAGGTCGGTGTACTGGTAGTAGATGTCGCGCGCGAGGCGGGAGTAGCGCATGTAGAGCCGATAGCGCGGCGGGACGATGATGGCGTCCGGGCAGGCCTGGCGCGCCTGCCACAGGGCCGAGCCCGTCTTGACCCCACGGCGTTTGGCGAGGTAGCTGGCCGTGAGTACGATGCCGTGGCGGCTCTCCTCGTCTCCCCCGACTATGACGGGACGACCGCGCAGCTCGGGACGCTCTGCCATCTCGACGCTCGCGTAGAAGCAGTTCATGTCGACATGTAGTATGGCCCGCGTGGTGTCCATGTACCCCTTGCCTCCCGTGCGAATGGCTCCATTATAGAACATGTGTTTGCATTATCGCAGGAGGGGCGGACGCAAATGCGCGAACGCAACAAGGCCACGGAGCGCCTATGCGACGCCGCCGTGGCCTTGGAGGATGCGAGCCGGTATGTGAGCCTACTCGTCGGTCTTCCAGAGGTCGCGCGTGTAGACCTTGTCCTGGACGTCGTTGAGCTCGACGTCGTAGCGGTTGCAGATGATGACGTCGCTCAGGCGCTTGAACTCGTCGAGGTCGTTGACCACGCGCGCCCCGACGATCTCCTCGGCATGGAGGGTGGGCTCGTAGACGATCATGTCCACGCTCGCCCAGACGCTCCATGACGCCCAGGATGGAGCTCTGCCTGAAGTTGTCGGAGCCCTTCTTCATGGCGAGGCGGTACACGCCCACTAGGCGCGGGCGACGTGCGGCGACCTGCGAGGCAATGAAGTCCTTGCGCGTGGAGTTGGAGTCCACGATGGCACGGATCAGGTTCTGCGGCACATGGTTGAAGTTGGCCAGCAGCTGCTTGGAGTCCTTGGGCAGGCAGTAGCCACCGTAGCCGAAGGAGGGGTTGTTGTAGTGCAGGCCGATACGGGGGTCGAGGCCCACGCCGTGGATGATCTCGTCCGCATTGAGCCCGCGCGACTCGGCATAGGTGTCGAGCTCGTTGAAGTAGGACACGCGCAGCGCGAGGTAGGTGTTGGCAAAGAGCTTGATGGCCTCGGCCTCGGTGGAGCCCACGACCAGCTGCTCAACGTCCTTATCCATGGCCCCCTCGGCCAGAAGCCCCGCAAAGGTCTCGGCAGCGGGCTTGAGCTGCTCGCGGTGGAACGGCACTCCCACCACGATGCGCGTAGGGTGCATGTTGTCGTACAGGGCATGCCCCTCGCGCAGGAACTCCGGCGAGAAGAGCAGCTTGAGGTTGGGATAGCTGCGCGAGATTGCCTCTGTGTAGCCGACCGGGACGGTGGACTTGATGACGACCGTGCCGTTGAAGGAGATGTAGGTGAGCAGGTCGAGCACCTGCTCGATGGAGCTGGTGTCAAAGTAGTTGCGGGCGGTGTCGTAGTTGGTCGGCGTCGCTATGACGACGAGGTCTGCCTTCTCGTAGGCCTTCTGACCGTCGAGCGTTGCAGTGAGG
>CAMYZR010000041.1 GCA_947303905.1 uncultured Atopobiaceae bacterium | reverse complement strand
TCTACGAGATCACCACGCTCGAGGGCATGCATGCGGGCTCCCGCGGCGTGCTCGAGCCCGACCCCGCGGAGTGCACGCCCATTGCCGGTGACGAGCTCGAGGGCTCGATCTGCTTGGTCCCGGGTCTTGTGTTCGACTCCGAGGGCTATCGCATCGGCTATGGCGCAGGCTATTACGACAACTTCCTCGCCGACTATCCCGGCCTTAAGGTTGGCTTGGTGCGCACGCTGCGCATAAGCTCCAACCCGCTGCCCCACGACGATCACGACGTGCCGATGGACGTGCTCGTGAGCGATGGTTCCGTCTGGGTTTGCGACCGCAGCCTCCTCGACGAGTAAGCCCAGCGCTTCAAGAGAATGAGACGCGACCAGACTCCGATCTGGTCGCGTTTTGCGTTCTGGGGGCTTTTGGGGTTCGAGCTAGGAACTAGTCGTCAAGTGCCGAGAGGGCACCGAGGACGTCCTCGTCATCGTCGCCGTCAAGCATCTCGAGAAGCGCGTTGGTCCCCTCGTCGATGACGGGCTGCTTGACAGTCGTGCGGGCAGGGGTGCTGGTCACCTGCGGGCGCCCAGGTGTCTCGGGCGTGATGTTGACCTGGAAGTTGGCGGACGGGCGTACGGGCTCGCTCACTGGATCCTGGGACCGATTGTCGTCGTAGATGCCCGTGAGCTCCTTGAACGAGCGGTACACGCCTCGTACGAGGTTGGGGCCGAACACGACCTCGATTCCGTTCGAGCCGCGGCCAACGACACCAAGGACGCCACCAATGGACTTGAGGGCGTTGTGGTTGACTTCGGCGACATTGCGTAGCGAGATGCGCAACCTAGTGGCGCACAGAGAGTTGTCCGTCACGTTGGGGAACCCACCCACACACTCGAGTACAGCTGCTGCGATGTCGTCGTTCGACATGAGAAATCTCTCTGCTTCCCCGTGGCCAATGACAGAAAAAACTAGAGGCTAGCTGGCATTATCTATACAGATTACGACATGGAATAATCGCTTGCGGCGAGGTTTGCATCCAAAGCGGCAAGCGGTTGACGAAGGAGGCACAAGCGCAAGATTGCGGATGGGGAGTGCTTCCAACCGCAAAGACTGCTAGAGACCGAGCTTTGCGCGTATGAGCAGGGCGTCGCCAGCAGCAGAGCCCGTGCACACGATGTGGATGTCAGACCAGGACTGATAGAGGCCCATACGCTCGTTGGCCAGCCGTTCTATGCCCTTGAGCTGGGAGACGGGGCGCCCGTTGCTCGAGAGCTGATAGAGGGGGCGGTCGATGAAGCAGATGGTGCCGTTCTGATGGATGGCGTCGTAGTTCTCGGAGCGCGTCACCACGCCACCGCCGCAGGCGATGACGAGACCGGATTGGCAGCCGTAGCTGGCCGTGACCTTGCTCTCGACATCCCGGAAGGCAGGCTCGCCGTTCTCGGTGATGTATTGCGCCGCCGACACCCCGGCATCGACGGCAAAGGCGTCGTCGAGATCGATGAAGGGGCGATGCAGGGACCTTGCGAGTGCGCGTCCGGTGCTGGTCTTGCCTGCGCCCGGCATGCCGATAAGCACGATGTTGCGTTGGGAGAGGCGCAGCCTCTGCTCGATCTGCTCGATGGAGGCCTCGTCAAGGGCTCTTCCCTGGAAGAGCTCGCTCGAGAAGTGGGCCTGCGCGACGAGCATCGCCAGTCCGCTCTCCGAGGGGATGCCCAGACGCTCGGCAGCTAGGCAGATGCCCGTGCGCTCGGGGTTGTAGACTGCATCGAGAACGGCCATGAGCTGCGGAAACGCTGCGAGGGTACCATCGTCGACGGGACTTGCGGGACAGTCGGGATACATGCCGACCGGTGTGGCGTTGACGATGAGCGTAGTGGTGGGATGACGCGCGACCATCGTCTCGTAGGTGTCATCGCCGCGCCTGGAGATGAGCGTCGTGGCGCATCCCAGGGTGTCCTCGACCGCCGCCTTGACGGCCTGTGCCGCTCCGCCCGTGCCCAGCACGAGCGCCTCGCCAGAGCAAAGCGCGTCGCGAGCCTCGGCATCAAGATTGCGCGAGCAGAAACGCGAGAGCATCCACGAGAAGCCCAGAACGTCGGTGTTGTCCGCAAAGATCGACCCGTCCGACCTTCGTACGAGCGTGTTGGCAACGCCCAGCCGCTCGACGCGCTCGCTTCTGCTGTCGGCCACCTCGGCCGCAAGGCGCTTGTAGGGAATGGTCACGTTGAGGCCACGCCAGGCACCCTCGCGCAGAAAGGCCTCTGCATCCTCGGGCTCACGCTCTACCAGGGTGTATGGTGCCGACCCGAGGCTTGCGTGGATCTGCGGAGACCAGCTGTGACCGAGCTTTCTTCCCAGCAGGCCAAAGGCGAGGCTGCGCGTCGCCTCCATCAGATCACCTCCGAGTAGCTTCCGAGGTAGCGGCATTCCTCGCAGACGTCTGCGAGCGAGTCCATGAGCGAGAGGAACTGTGGGGCGGCGGCAGGGCACTCGATGTCAAAGTAGAACCTGAACTCGAAGTCGCGGTCGGGGATGGGGCGGCTCTCGAGTTTGATCAGGTTGATGTCGAGTGCATAGAATTTGGCGAGTACCTTATAGAGCGCGCCGGGCTCGTGGTTGAGAACGACCATGAGCGAGGTGCGGTCGGCACCGGGATAGATGGTGAGGTCCTTGGCTATGCACGCGAAGCGCGTGTAGTTGTTGCTCTGGTCCTGAACGCTGTGCTCGAGTATCTCCAGCCCGTAGAGCGGTGCGCAGTCGCGCGAGGCGATTGCGGCGACATCCGACCGCTCGGAGTTTGCCACGCGCTCGGCTGCCCTTGCGGTGTTCTCGCAGATGTGGACGCGCACGCCGGGCATCTTGGAGAGATAGTCGGCACATTGCTGGATGGCCTGCTCATGACTGTAGACGATGCTGATCTGGTCCTTGGTCACACCTGGCTGCACCAGCAGGTTGTGGTCGATCTTGAGCCTGCAGCTGCGCACGATGTGAAAGTCGTAGTCGCGCATGAGGTCGTACACGCGGTTGACCGAGCCCGCGGTCGAGTTCTCCAGGGGTAGAACGCCAAACTGGCAGGAACCGCTCTCTACGGCCTTGAACACGCCCGCAAAGCTGTCGTGGAACTCGATCTCCACGCGACGGAACATGCGGTCCGCGGCAATCTGCTGATAGGCGCCCTCGACGCCCTGGCACGCCACGCGCGCCTGCATCGGGAAGAAGGCAGGTTGGTTGGAGAGGGCCTCCTGGATGCGAGCGGTGTCGCTGCCGCGATGCTCGAGCAGCTGGCGCTGTGCGTCACGCGACGCCTCCATCAGCACCGTCTGGATGACGGTGGCGTAGCTGGAGAGCTCGGGCGGAACGGAGTCGGCGGCGCGCTCGATGTTCGCACGCTCGCGGCTGCGGTCGAGCACGGCCTTGCCATGCGCGCGCTTGTAGGCGGCGACATCGGCGGACACGTCCATGCGCTCAAGAAAGAGCTCCCTGATCTGAGTGTCTATCCTGTCTATGTGGGCGCGGCATTCGGCGAGGTCAAGCATGGCAATCCTTTTTTGGTCAGGTAGTCTGCGGCGGGAAGGCGAGCCAGCTGTCGAGCAGGGCGAGCGCCATGATGGCCTCGGCGACGGGCACCGCACGAGGCGCGATGCAGGGGTCGTGGCGGCCATGGAGGGACAGCGTGGTGTCACAGGCGCGCTCGAGATCGACGGAGACCTGCTCCCGCGCGATGGAGGGCGTGGGCTTTATGGCGATGCGGAAGCACAGTGGCGCTCCCGTGGTGATGCCGCCGAGGTTGCCCCCGGCGTTGTTCGTGAGGGGCTGGGGTCGTCCGTCCACCATGCCAAACGGGTCGTTGTTCTGGCTTGCGCGCATGTTGGCAACCCGGGAACCGACGCCGAACTCGAGGGACTTGACGGCGGGCACGCCAAAGGCGAGGCGCGCGATGGTGCTCTCGATGCCATCGAACATCGGTCCGCCTATCCCTGCGGGAAGGCCTGTGGCCACGCACTCGATGGAGCCGCCCAGCGAGTCCTGGGCCTCGCGGCAATGTGAGATGACCTCGATCATGGCCTCGCCTGCCCTGGCGCTGATGGTGGGGAAGGCCCTGCCATCAGCAAGGGCGTCCAGTTGCGCCATGAGCGAGCTTGCAGAGGAGGCGTCGCAGGATGTCGCGCAGAAGGCCTCGTCGCGAACGTCGCCGACCTGCAGGAGATGGGCGCCGATGCGAACGCCACGTGTCGCAAGCATCTGGAGGGCTATGCCACCGGCGGCACACAGGGGTGCGGTCAGACGCCCGGAGAAGTGCCCTCCTCCCGGCACGTCCTGATGGCCAAGCCACTTGGCCTGAGCCGTGAAGTCGGCGTGTCCCGGCCTGGGCACATGCAGCACGTCATCATAGTCGCCCGAGCGCGTGTTGGTGTTCTCGATCATGAGGGCAAGGGGAGCGCCGCAGGTCTCGCCGCGCTGGTTGAGGCCGGAGAGAACCTGTGGCTCGTCAGCCTCCTTGCGCGGTGTGGCCCAACTCGCCTGACCGGGCGCACGGCGTGCCATGAAGGCCCGCAGGGCATCCATGTCGGGGACGAACCCGGCGGGAAGGCCCTCCACCACGCAACCGATGGCAGGGGAGTGGGATTGTCCGAAGATGGTGACGCGCAGTGCGGTGCCAAAGGAAGAAGCCATGGTCAGACCTCCTTTTCGCAGATCTTGCCGCCAAGGGAGCGGAAGTCGTCAAAGAAGCTTGGGTACGACTTGGCCACGCATTGGGCCCCAAGGATGGTGGTGGGGCCCTCTGCGTATGCTGCGCAGACGGCAGCCATCATGGCAATGCGGTGGTCGCCCGCGGCATCCACGGTGCCACCGGAGAGGCGAGGCCTTCCCACGATGACGAGATCGTCCTGCTCGATGCAGGCGCTGCCTCCCAGCAAGAGCAGGGTGTCGCGGACTGTGACCAGGCGATCGGACTCCTTGAGGCGCAACCGTCCCGCATTGGCGAGGCGCGTGGTGCCCTCGGCGCAGGCAGCGACGGCTGCGAGTGGCGCAGCGAGGTCGGGAATGCCGGAGACGTCAATGGTCCTCCCGTGCAAGGCCTCGCGCGACGCGGCGACGATGCCCCGGCTGCGTCCCACGCGGGCACCGAGCAGCGAGAGGGCTGCCATGATGGCGCGGTCACCCTGACGGCTCTGCGTGTCGAGTCCCGTGACGGAGAGCGGTTCGGTGCCGAGGGCGCCCGCCGCAAGCCAGAACGCGGCATTTGACCAGTCGCCCTCCACGGTGCAGACGCCTGGGCTCACGAGCGTTGCCGAGGCACTCACGCTGTAGCAGCGGCACGTCTCGCCCTCGTCCCTGACGCGCTGCTCGGAGACCGTGACGCCGAAGGCCGCCAGGGCCGAGATGGTGAGGTCTATGTACGCGCGCGACTCGACGGGTTCGCGCACGAGGATGTCAACCCGCTCGTCGAGCAGGGGAGCAGCCATGAGCAGGCCGCTCACGTACTGTGACGAGACGTTGCCGGGCAGACGGAAGGTGCCCCCGGTGAGACGTCCCGACACCTCGAGGGGGAACCTCCCGCTCTCGGAGAGGGTGACCCCGTGTTCTCTGAGCTGGTCGTCCAGAGGGGAGAGCGGTCGCTCGGCGAGGCGCCCGTGACCCATGATGGTCGCGCCCTTGCCGAGCGCGGCCACGACGGGGAGCAGGAACCGCAGCGTGGAGCCAGACTCGCCCACATCGAGCTTGGCGGCCCCCCGGATGCCGCCCACGGTGATGGGCACCATGCGCATGCCCGTCTTGGTGAGCATCGCCGGTGCTCCGATGGCGCGCAGGCACCGCAGGGTGGCGTCAATGTCCTGCGAGCGCATGGGGCAGACCAGATCGGTGATGCCCCTGCTGAGGGCAGCGCATATGAGCAGACGATGGGCCATGCTCTTGGACGGGATCGCGCCGATTGCTCCCGTGAGGGGCCTTGGCTGTACGAGGGCATCCATACGCGCTACTCCTGCGAGCTGGTGCCGCAGCCGAGGTCCACGATGCGCGCGAACTCGTCGAGCGAGGTGCGACGCACGATGCTATGACCCAGACGTACGGGAACCACGAGATTGACCGAGTCGCCATGACGCTTCTTGTCGAAGGCCGCCTGATGGAGGATGTCGTCGTGCGAGAGGTCCGAGTCGGTGGGTAGCCCCTGTGCGGCGCAGCAGCGGTCGATGCGAGAGGCAATGCCCTGCTCCGACCACCCGAGCCGCTCGGTGGCGCGCGCGACGCAGCAGAGGCCTGCGGCGACGCAGTGCCCGTGGCCCTGCGTGTAGCCGCTTGCGGCCTCAATGGCGTGACCGATGGTGTGGCCGAGGTTGAGCGTCTGGCGCAAGCCGCGCTCGCGCTCGTCGGTCGCCACCACATCGCGCTTGATGCGGACGTTGGCTGCCACGACGTCAGCGAGGTAGGACGGATCCGCCTGCTGCGAGAGGGGCCTCGAGACGAGCGATTCAAAGAGGTCGGGGTCGGCGAGCACCGCGTGCTTCACCACCTCGCCCATGCCGTCGGCGAAGACGTAGGGCGTGAGGGTGGAGAGGCAGGAGACGTCTGCGACCACGAGCGAAGGCTGGAGAAACGCGCCGACGAGGTTCTTGCCTGCGGTGACGTCGATCGCGGTCTTGCCGCCCACCGACGAGTCGACCATCGAAAGCAGGGTGGTCGGCACCTGCACCACCTCGATGCCGCGCATGTAGGTGGCGGCGGCAAAGCCTGCCATGTCGCCGATGACGCCACCGCCCAATGCCACGACGACGTCGTCGCGGGTGAGCCCCGCGTGGGCCATCGCGTCGAGGATGGTCCCATAGGAGGCCAGGGTCTTGTGCTGCTCGCCGGCGGGCAGCGTTATGGAGGCGGTGGCAAGGCCCGCTGACGCAAGCGAGCAAAGGACACGGTCGAGATACAGCGGTCCCACGTTGGAGTCGGTGACGACGAAGGCCGTGGACGCGCGTACCACCCGCCTGACGCGCTCGCCCAGCCCATCGAGGAGGTCTGTGCCCACAACGACGTCATAAGCGCGCGACGAGGTGTTGACCGCAACGGTGATGGGCTCGCTCATCGGCGCTCGGCCTCCCTCTTCAGGCGGTCGCCTTCCGCAAGCAGCTCGTGGAGTCGCCCTGCGTCACCGGCGTCAATGGCGTCTTTGTACTGCTGCAGGTTGGCGATGAGCGTGCCGATCTCCTCGGAGAGGAAGTCGGCGTTGTCGAGGAAGAGCTCGGTCCACATGGTCGGGTTGAGGCGCGCCACGCGGGTGAGGTCCTTGTACGAGCCTGCCGAGAAGCCCTTGTGCTTCTGCGCGGCCGGGCTCTTGACGTACGCGTTTGACACGACGTGAGCCAGCTGCGAGGTATAGGCGATGAGCTCGTCGTGTTCCTTCGCGGTGGCGAGGGTGAAGAACCCGAAGCCACAGGGCCTGAGCAGGTTCTTGAGGCGCTCGAGCACGTCGAGGCGCTCGAAGTCGTCGATCGAGGGCGGAACGACCACCATCGGGGCGTTGTGGAACATGTTCGCCCGCGCATGCGCGTATCCGGAGAACTGCGTGCCGGCCATCGGATGGCAGCCCACGAAGGTCCAGTCATGCTGTGCGGCGATGGCAAAGCACGTGTCGCAGACCGCACGCTTGACGCCCACGACGTCGATGACGATGGCCCCCGGCGAGATGAGACTGGCCCTCTCGGCAAGCCATGAGACGCTCGCGTCAGGATAGCCTGCGAGGATGATGAGCTCGCAGGTGGGGACGATGTCGTCGTCAAGCTCGCCGTCGACCGTGTCGATCATGGCGAGCTCGAGGGTGGAGCGGGTGCGGTTCCAGGCGTAGACCTCGGCGCCTCCCTCGTGCAGGGCCTTGACGAACGAGCCGCCTATGAGGCCGAGGCCAAAGACGCCGATGCGGTTGGGGACGAAGGTGGCACCTGCGGGGATGCTCGGGTGTTCGATGGTCATGGCCTACCCCAGATCTGCCGTGATGGCCTCGCGGATGAGCGCTATGCGGCGCATGGCGTCGTCGAAGGCCTCGGGCACCAGTGCCTGGGCGCCGTCGGACCATGCCTCCTGGGGGCAGTTGTGCACCTCAATCTCCAGGCCGTCCGCCCCCGCCGCCGTGGCGGCGAAGGCCGCCTGCTTGACGTAGCGGGTATAGCCGGTGGCATGGCTCGGGTCGCCTACCACGGGCAGGTGGGTCAGGTGGTGCAGCACGGGAATCGCGTTGACGTCAAAGGTGTTGCGGGTCCTGGTCTCGAAGGTTCGGATGCCGCGCTCGCACAGGATCACGTTGGGGTTGCCCTCGCTCATCACGTACTCGGCGGCCATGAGCAGCTCGTCGATGGTGCCCGAGAGGCCGCGCTTGAGCAGGATGGGCGTGGTGGTCTTGCCGACCTCCTTGAGGAGGTTGAAGTTCTGGGCGTTGCGTGCCCCGATCTGCATGATGTCGATGCCGCGGTCAACGAAGACCTGGACGTCGCGCGGGTCCATGACCTCGGTCACCACTGGCATGTCGAGCTCGGCGGAAGCCTCGAGCAGAAGGTCCAGGCCCTCCTCGCCCATGCCCTGGTATGCGTATGGGGAGGTGCGCGGCTTGTAGGCGCCGCCGCGCAGGATCGTGGCACCGGACGCCTTCAC
>CAMYZR010000040.1 GCA_947303905.1 uncultured Atopobiaceae bacterium | reverse complement strand
CGGCCATGGCCTTGGACTCACCGGTCATCGGGGAAGCGAGGGTGCCAGCAGCGGCGACAGCGTCGATCTGAGCGGGGGTCGCGGGAGCGGCGGCCTTAGGAACGCGCTGCTTGTCGGGCTCGTCGCTGTAGAGCACCCAGGTGAGGGCGAAGGCCACGCCAAAGGCGGCGGCGAACATCACGCAGTATGCGACGGGCTGGTTGATGCAGAGGAGGATGCCGAAGATGCCGGTGACGCCAGTGCCGGAAGCGCCGAGGTGAGTGAGCGAGCAGATGAAGGCGCCCACGGCTGCGCCGGCCATGCCAGCGATGAAGGGCTTGAACTTGGGAAGGTTGACGCCGAAGATGGCGGGCTCGGTGATGCCCAGCAGGCAGGAGATGCCGGAGGGCACGGCCAGGGCCTTGGTCTTCTCGGACTTGGTCTTGAGGGCCACGGCCAGGCAGGCACCGCCCTGGGCGATGTTGGCGGCAGAGGCGATCGGCAGCCAGTAGGTCACGCCATACTGGCCGAGCATCGAGACGTCGATGGTGGTGTACATCTGATGCAGGCCGGTGACGACGGAGGGCGAGTAGATGAGGCCGATGAGGATGTAGCCCAGGCCCAGAGGAACGGAGAGCAGTGCGGTGAGCAGGCCGAGGATGGCGTTCTCGAGCCAGACGAAGATCGGGCCGATGAACAGGATGGTGATGTAGGCGGCACCTGCGACGGACACAAGCGGGGTCACGAAGAGGTCAAACATGTCGGGCACGATCTGATGCATCTTCTTCTCGATGGTGCACAGGATCCAGGTGCCGACCAGGATGGGAATGACGTGGCCCTGATAGCCGATCCACTCGATGCTGTAGAGGCCGGGAATGACGTCGAGGGTGATCATGGTGCCGTTGGCGATGGCGTCAGCCGCGCCCCAGGCGTTGATGAAGCTGCCGCTGATGAGCAGTGCGCCGAAGGAGGCGCCGAGGTAGGGGTTACCGCCGAAGACGGTGGCAGCGGAGAAGCCAAGCAGAATCTGCAGGTTGGCAAGGGCGCAGGCGTTGATGAGGCCGGCGATGCGCCACCACACGCCCTCGGTGTTGATGGCAATTATGCCGGAGTTGGACATGAACTCGAGGGCGCCCATGATGCCCATGAGCATACCGGAGGCGACGATGGCCGGGATGATGGGCACGAAGACGTCCGAAAGGACCTTGATGGCGGCCATGAACTTGTTCTGGTTGCCGGCGGCGACGTCCTTGAGCTCCTCCTTGGAGACTGCGGAGATGTTGCCCTGCTTGCAGAACTCCTCGTAGACCTTGTTGACAGTGCCAGTGCCGTAGATGATCTGCAGCTGGCCAGAGGCCTGGAAGTTGCCCTTTGCGCCGAGGGCATCCTCGACGGCGTCCTTGTCGACCTTCGAATCGTCGGCGATGACCAGGCGCAGGCGCGTGGCGCAGTGCGCTGCCGAGACGACGTTCTCGGGGCCACCAACCGCGGCGAGGATCTCCCTCGCTGCTTGAGCAGAATCGAGTGCCATAGAACCCTTCCTTTCCTGAATGAAATCCTTTTCATGCCAATCAACTGCAAGTTATTTGGCATAAACAGCCAAAAAAACTGTAATCGATTTCATATTGATTGGCAACAAGAGAGACGGGCGAATTCGAGAGTGGCAAGAGAGCTTGGTAGACGGTAGCCAAAGGTCGTGCGAGCGAGGGCCCATGAAGCGCCCAATGGTTCTAGGTCCCCACGACCTGGTAGCCCAAAACGAGGCTCTTGGGCGAGTGCGTACCCTCTTTGAGCAGCTCAACCATAAGCTCCGCAGCCTTGATGCCGCACTCCTCGTAGTCGAAGGAGACGGTGGGGAGAGGCCCTGCGACAGCCTGCAGTATGGGATTGTTGCCAAAGCCGCTCACCCTTGGGGCACGGGGGTGGGAGAGCATTCCGTAGCGCTCGCGGATTGCCTTGACGGCACCGGCGGCAATGGTGTCTGTGGCGCAAGATATGTAATCGAATACAGCTTTTCCGGCGAGGAGGTCGTGCACCGTGCGATATCCGTGCTCTACCGAGAACCCGGCCGTGCGTACGGAGATGCGGCTCTCCTCGATTCCGAGACGTTCCAAGCCAGCAAGAAAACCTTTGCGGCGGTCGGCGCCAAAGGACCGATAGAGACCCGAGGCGTCGATGTAGGCGACGCGGCTCTCGGGAGTGCAACGGAGCGACGAGGCGAGGTCGTATGCCGCGCCGAAGTTGTCGAAGCGTACGCAGCTCGTGTTTTGGACGTGCTGGCCGACGACCACGACCGGAACCCTGGCGCGCTCGTAGAGCTCGATGTCGCCAGGAATGGGGGCGGAGCTCACGAGGATGATCCCGTCGATCTGGCGCTCGAGCAGCGAGCGCATGGTCTTGGCCTGCTCCTTGACGTCATCGCCGACATAGGCCAATGAAGTGCCCAGCTCACCTGCGAAGAAATACTTCTCGATGCCCGAGACGACGCCAGTCATGGCGTTCTCGTCAGTCCTGGTGAGGATGACGCCTACGGTATTGGATTTCTTCATGCGCAGGATGCGTGCGTTGGCGCTCGGCACATAGCCCGTCTGCTCAATAGCGGCGGCTATGCGCTCGCGCTTCTCCTCGGAGAGGTAGCCCCCGTTGAGAAATCGCGAGACGGCGGCGCTCGAGACGCCGGCAAGCTCCGCTACTTCCTTGTTGGTCATGGGTCCGTCCGTCGTTGCGGTCAAGTCTATATAAGTTTAACCCGTTCAGGGGCACTTTGCGACGGGGATGTCCGTTTGCGGCGCTCGGGTGAGACGCCTCAGATTCCCGCCTCATCCGCGGTCATTCTTAGACCGTTAATCCGTTTGCAAAGTTACATATGACAACTGAAAACGAATACATGTTGACCGATGCCAATCAGCGAAATATAGTGCAAAAAATAGGTAAGTTCTGTAGTGGCATTGTGCAGATGCACACTAGCAACAGGTGCAACAATGCAAATGCACACAGGGAGAGGAGGACTTGTCATGGCCAACGCTACAACTGCAGACGGCAAGGCAAAAGAGGGAGGTGGAAAGTCCCCAACACGATGCTCTATGTGCGTCAGCATTGGCAGCTCTATGTGCTGTTCATCATGCCGGCGTTCCTGATGACGATCATCTTCAGGTACATCCCCATGGGCGGCGTCCTCATCGCATTCGAGGAGTACAACCCCTTCCGGGGCATCCTGGGCAGCCAATGGGTGGGCCTCGCGCACTTCCAGCGCTTCCTACAGTCACCTGACTTTATGCGTTATCTGACCAACACGCTCAAGTTGAGTGTATTCGGGTTGCTCTGGGGCTTCCCCGCACCGATTCTCCTGGCCTTCCTGCTCAATCGCGTGCTGAGCACCAAGCTCAAGCAGAAGATCCAGCTCATCCTGTATATGCCCAACTTCATTTCGGTCATCGTTCTCTGCGGTATCGTCCGCATCCTGCTTTCGCCCACGGGCCTCATCAACATGGCACTGGGCACCAACTGGAACTTCATGACCATGCCCGCGGCCTTCCGTACCATCTACATTGCCTCTGGTATCTGGCAGGGCGCTGGCTGGGGCTCCATCATCTACACCGCCGCACTCTCCAACGCCAGCACTGACCTGAAGGAGGCTGCGGTCATCGACGGCGCCAACATCATCCAGCAGATCAAGGCTGTCGAGTGGCCCGCCATCAAGGACACCGTCCTCATCCAGTTCATCATGAGCGTCGGCAACATCATGAGCGTCGGCTTTGAGAAGGCCTACGCCCTCCAGACCGACCTCAACCTCGCCAGTTCCGAGATCATCTCGACCTACGTGTACAAGGTCGGTCTCTTGGACGGCAACTACGGCTTCTCCACGGCCGTCGGCCTGTTCAACACCGTCATCAACGTCATCCTCCTGATCTCGATGAACGAGATCGTCAAGCGGATGAACGATGGCAAGGGCATGTACTAGAGGGGAGGACACCATGGCAAAGAAAAAGAGCGAATTTGGCAGGCTCCCTGTCGAGGACAAGATCCTCACCGCTATCGGCTACGTTGTCCTGGGCGTCTTCTGCCTGGCCATCATCATCCCGATGGTCTATATCATCCTGGCATCGTTCATCGATCCGGTGACTCTGCAGAACCAGGGCCTCACCTTCGACTTCAGCAAGTGGACGACCACCGCATACCAGCGCGTCCTCTCCAATGCGCAAATCTGGGTGGGCTTCAAGAACGCCTTGCTCTACTCGGTCCTGTTCACCGTCATCTCGCTGGTGGTCACCCTTCTCGCCGCGTATCCCATGAGCCGCGACGACTTCAAGGGCAAGGGCTTCTTCAACCTGCTCTTCATGATCACCATGTTCTTCGGCGGCGGCCTGATCCCGACCTACTTGCTCATCAGCAAGCTGCACATGCTTGACAGCATGTGGGCAGTCATCATCCCGCCCGCATTTGGCGTCTACAACATGATCATCGCGCGCACCTACTACCAGGGCATCCCCAAGGACCTGCAGGAGGCCGCAGAGATCGATGGCGCCAACGAGATGGTCTACTTCTTCCGCGTTCTGCTGCCGGTCTGCACGCCCATCATCGCCACCATCGCCATGTGGAACTTCGTGGGCATGTGGAACAGCTACTTCGATGCGATGATCTACCTCAACAGCGCATCCAAGCAGCCCCTGCAGCTCGTCCTTCGCTCCATCCTGATTCAGAGTCAGCCGGAGCCGGGCATGGTTGCCGACACGCAGTCCACCGCTCAGCGCGCCCAGCTCGCCGAGCTCCTCAAGTACGCAACCATCATCATCTCGAGCATCCCGCTGCTGATCATGTACCCGTTCTTCCAGCGCTACTTCGACAGTGGCATCATGGCCGGCGCCGTCAAGGGCTAGGCCGCGAATCATCACGCGTTAGATTTCATCTGAAAGGGAGAAACACATGAGCACTTCTATGAATCGTCGTTCGTTCCTGACCATGTCCGCGGCTGCGACCGCAGCTTCCCTCGCCGCTTGTGGTGGCGGTGGCGGTGCTGCTGGCGGCGAGGTCGACACCTCCGTCGATCCCGCGAGCCTGGCCTTCCCCCTGGCCGAGACCGCTGAGCTCAACGGCCTGACCGACTTCCCCGTGGGCACCGAGTCCGAGCCCAACAACCGCACCATCTTCAAGCGCCTCGAGGAGGCCACCAACGTCCACATCAACTGGAAGACCATCCAGTCCGACCAGTGGGGCGACAAGATCAGCCTCGAGATGTCCAACGCCAGCACCCTTCCCGACTTCATCTTCAACGCCAGGTTTGGCGACACCGACCTGCTGAAGTATGCCGAGCAGGGCGCACTGCTCAACCTCGAGGAGCTCATCGACACCTACATGCCCAACCTGCAGAAGGTCTTCGAGCAGGCTCCCGAGTATCGCGGCATGTGCGAGGACGCCGACGGCCACATCTGGGCACTGCCTTGGATCGAGCAGCTCGGCTACGAGAAGACCGCCATCCAGACCGTCGGCAACATGCCCTTCATCAACAAGTGGTGGCTCGACTTCCTGAAGCTCGACGTTCCCACCACGGTTGACGAGTTCGAGAAGGTCCTCATCGCCTTCAAGGACAACGCCGATGCCCTGAAGAAGGAGTTCAACATCGAGGGCGACATCATCCCGATGTCCTGCATCCTCAACGACGGCGACCAGGACTGCTACGCCCTGATCAACGGCTTCGGCGAGGGCTACGGCGACCCCGACAAGGGCAAGCACATTGCCGTGACCGATGACGGCGAGGTCATCTGCGTCGCTCAGACCGAGGGCTTCAAGAAGGGCACCGAGTGGCTGAACAAGCTCTACAAGGAGGGCCTGATCGACAAGGAGGCCTTCACCCAGGAGTGGAGCACCTACGTGGCCAAGGGCAAGAGCGGCCGTTACGGCGTCTGCTTCAGCTGGGACGTCGCCAACGTCGCCCAGGTCAGCATGGACGAGCTCATCGCCGGCGAGGGCTGGGTGCCCCTGCCCGCTCTCGAGGCTGACACCAAGAACATCACCCCGCAGACCAACTCCTACACCTCTGGCTTCGATCTGGGCCGCTGCGTCATCACCGTCAAGTGCTCCAACCCGCCGCTGTGCGCCGCTTGGCTCGACCAGATGTATGATCCTCTGCAGAGCGCGCAGAACAACTGGGGCACCTACGGCGAGGACGACGACTTCGACATCTTCGAGATGAGCGAGAACGACAAGGGCGAGCCGATGCTCAAGCATGCTCCTCTCGGCGACGCCTCCCCGGTCGAGGTCCGCGAGGCCGAGTGCGTCGGTGGCCCGCTCGCCATTCTCGACAGCTACTACGGCGTGTACGTGACCTGCCCGGACGACGCCCAGTATCGTCTCGACTGGATCAAGGACATCTATACCCCCGACATGACCCACAAGTATTGCTACCCCAGGGTGTTCATGACCACTGAGGACACCAAGCAGGTCTCCAACCTCCAGGCTGACATCCAGAAGTGCATCAACACCTTCAAGTCCAACAGCATCATGAAGGGCTTCGACGACGCCGCTTGGGACAAGCTCCAGTCCGACCTCGAGGCCTACGGCCTGCCCGAGTTCCTCGAGATCCATCAGCGCTACCTGACCGCCTACCTCGACGCCCAGGCGTAAGTACTACGGGGAACGGTGCCCGCCCCTCCTCTCTCCCGGGGGCGGGCCCTCCTCGGACATGTAGATCCTGACGAACGTACCGCACGAAGGAGATAAGAAGGTCATGGAGGGTTTCTTCGAGAGCGCACCGCTTGCCGAGGCTCGTGACTACGAGCGTCGGATGGAGTCGTATATCGACCCAGAGTCGCGGCCGTGCTTTCACCTGACTCCCCGCGCAGGATGGATGAACGACCCCAACGGCTTCTCGTACTACCAGGGAGCCTATCATCTGTTCTACCAGTACAACCCCTATGCGACCGCATGGGCTGCCATGCATTGGGGACATGCGGTAAGCAAGGACCTGCTGCATTGGGAGTACCTGCCTGCAGCCCTTGCTCCTGACGAGCCTTACGATGACAAGAGCGGCTGCTTCTCGGGGAGTGCCATAGAGCTGCCCGATGGCCACCAGCTGTTGATCTACACCGGTGTCGGCGCAGGCAGACGCAAGCCTGACGGACGCATGGGTGACCGTCAGACGCAGTGCCTCGCAGTCGGCGACGGTGCCGACTACGTCAAGTACGAGGAGAATCCCGTCATCGGCAGTGAGAACCTTGCGACCGGTGCCAGCATCGAGCATTTCCGTGACCCCAAAATCTGGCGGTGCGAGGACGGCACCTATCGCTGCGTTGCGGTGCGACAAACGCCGAGGGCAGCGGAGAGATTCTGCTGTTTGCCAGCGACGACGCGTTCTCGTGGCGCAAGCTGGGCGTGCTTGCGGAAAACAACGATCGTTACGGCACCATGTGGGAGTGCCCGGACTTCTTTGAGCTTGACGGCAAGAGCGTCCTTCTCGTGAGTCCGCAGTTCATGCTCCCCGAAGGACACGAGTTCTACAGTGGTAACGGCACGCTCTGCATCATCGGTCACGTCGACGAGCAGACGGGCAAGCTGGTGGAGGAGAGCCTTCACACCATTGATAACGGCATAGACTTCTACGCCACGCAGACCATGCTGACGCCTGATGGCCGGCGGGTCATGATTGCGTGGATGCAGAACTGGGACACCATCACCGAGTCTCCTGACGCAAAGGGCTTCAAGGGCTGGTATGGCCAGATGACGCTTCCTCGCGAGCTCTCGCTGCGGGATGGCAGGCTCTGCCAGTGGCCCGTGCGCGAGATCGAAGCCCTGCGCCACGACCACGTCAGCTATACGGACGTGCCGGTTGAGGGCAAGGTTGCTCTCGAGGGCGTGAGCGGTCGCGTGATCGACATGCGTGTGAAGGTCCGTGCCCAGGACGAAGCCGATCCCTACCGTGAGTTCACCCTCTGGTTTGCCCAGGACGAGCGCTTCCACTGCTCCCTCAGGTACCGTCCCAAGACGGGCACCCTCAAGATCAATCGCATCCATGCTGGTAGCCGTCGTGCATACGTGCACCATCGCAAGTGCGACATTCCCGGCGTGCCATGCACCTTGGATATGCGCCTCATCATGGATAAGAGCAGCGTCGAGGTCTTCATCAATGGTGGCTCGCAAACCATGACCATGACCATTCCGACCGATCTGTCGGCAGATGCCATCACGTTCTTCGCAGAAGGCAAGGCCGTGATGGACGTTGAGAAATACGACCTTGCCTAGCTGAGGTACGCGACTCAGTGAGCTAAAGAAAGGAACATCATGTCAGAAGTCATTC
Source organism: uncultured Atopobiaceae bacterium (assembly GCA_947303905.1). Lineage (GTDB taxonomy): Bacteria > Actinomycetota > Coriobacteriia > Coriobacteriales > Atopobiaceae > UBA1367. The sequence goes on along the minus strand of CAMYZR010000040.1, from coordinate 538 downwards.
TGAAGGACATTAAGAAGGTATATGAGAACGGCTACGTCGGCACGCACGACGTGAACATCAAGATCAAGGACAAGGAGTTCATCGTCCTGGTCGGTCCGTCGGGCTGCGGCAAGTCCACTACGCTGCGCATGGTTGCCGGCCTCGAGGAGATCACCGACGGCGAGCTCTACATCGACGGCCAGCTCATGAACGACGTCGCCCCGAAGGACCGCGACATCGCCATGGTCTTCCAGAGCTACGCCCTGTACCCGCAGATGACGGTGTACCAGAACATGGCTTTCTCCCTCGAGCTGCGCAAGCTGCCCAAGGACGAGATCGACCAGAAGGTCCGCGAGGCTGCCGAGATCCTGGGCATCACCCAGTTCCTCGATCGCAAGCCCGCCGCCCTCTCCGGCGGCCAGCGTCAGCGCGTGGCCATCGGCCGCGCCATGGTGCGTGACCCCAAGGTCTTCCTCATGGACGAGCCGCTGTCCAACCTCGACGCCAAGCTGCGCAACCAGATGCGCGCAGAGATCATCAAGCTGCGTCAGCGCATCAA
>CAMYZR010000039.1 GCA_947303905.1 uncultured Atopobiaceae bacterium | reverse complement strand
CGACCGAGACCGTACCGTCAGCGGCGACCGACACGCCAATGGGATGATCCTCATCGTGTGCGACGAGGTAACCCTGGGGAGCAGACGTCTCCACGATCCAGTACGTTCCGACCTTCAGCTCGGAGATGGTGACACTTCCCTGCGCACCAGCCGTCTCGTAGGTCTCGTTGGAGAAGAGCTGTTCGTCCTTGATGTCGTCTGCCTTGACGAACGCACCATCGGGACCGTCGCTCCCCCCGTCCTTGTAGATCTTGAACTTTGCCCCAGCGAGGGCACTCTGGTCAGACGCATCCGTCTTCTTGAGCACGAGGTCGGCCGTTACAACCGGCTTGTTGATGATGAGGGCCTTGCCCGAGCCCGAGTCGGGAACGACGAGCCCTTCCGTAGAGGAAGTACCATCGGTCCACGTGACGTTATGGTTCGCGTCGTTCGCCACGTAGGAAACCGAGCGCGGCGTGTAGGTCGTGGACACGCGCTCGTACTCCTTGTTGTCTCCCGCTGTCATCGTGTCGGAAGCAGTAAAAGTCTTGGAAGCGGCGTCGTACGTACCCTCCTTGACCAGATAACGCACGTTGTCGCCCGTCTCGCTGATCTGGAACGTGGCCTTCCAGCTAGGGTTGTTATCCTTCTTGAGCTTAGCGACACCCTTGGCAATGTTGTCGCCAGTATAGACAGGCTCCGCATCAGACCACGTGTCCGTATCGCTGTCATAGGTCTGCTTATACAGCTGAACCCAGACTGAATCTTTGTCATGGATGGCATTCCCCGTCTCGTTTTGGTTGTTCTTATCGTTCCACTGCTTCTCGACCTCGATGGTCGTCGGCACGTTGGTGATCGTGACGGGCGAATTGTCCGTGCTTGCTTCGTTGACCTTGACAGCATCCGCAGTAACGCTCGAGTTGCCCAGCTGATAGGTAATCTCCTCTGTCGTCAGTTGCGTGTCGCCGTTGCGATACAGGGGGCCGAAGGTCGCCCCGTCAGGCAGGACCTCTTCGACGTAGTAGGAGTAGTCGCAATAGATCCGAGGATTGCTGCTGCCCTCACGCCAACCCTCGGAAGGAAGGTGCACCCATTTGTAGTCCCAGTCGTTGCTGCTGTTCAGCTCTTGGGTACCCGCCTGGTTCTGAGAGCCATACGTACCGAGCGCAACGAACTTCACGTCGCTGGAATCATCGATGTTGGTCTCCTTGCGGATGAGCCGTACGGTAACCGGCTTCTTGAACGCATCGTCTACGCCCTTCCACTCCTTTTCGACCTCAACGGACTTCTCCGTCATGAGGTGGATGTTGGAGGTGATTTTGAGGTTGGAGTCGCAGCCGCCGCGCTCGAGATAGAAGACCTGAAGGACATGTTCCTGGCCAGTAGCCTCATCTTGAGACCCGAGGATGCCCGTGTGCCCATCTTTGGTCCAGAGCCAAGCGGTATCACCAAGGACGTTCGTATCGTCGACGATACCCGATGCGGGGTAGGAGTAATGGCCTTTCTGATCAACGGTCTTCTGGGCATCCGGGACGTTATTATCGGTAGCCCGATCGTCTTGTGGCGGATTGACCGTACCCTGCCCAAGCTTCACTTCGCCAGTCTCAAAGTTGATGGTTCCCTTCACCGGCTGGTGGATGCCTCCGATATCCAGCACAAGCTTGCCGTCGATGAACACCCACATGTCGTCATCGCCACTGAACTCGAACTCCATGGGCACCTTTAATCCGTCCTGCATACGGATGAGGCCATCCTTGGGCATCGTCAGGGGCACGCGCATGCTGAGGCCGAGGTGATGGTTGACCTCATTTGCCCAGTCGCTCTCGTTGGGGTTGATGCAGGGCGTCTCGCCAGGGGCAGCATAATTATTGAACGGGAAGAAGCCGACCCTCATACCACTCTTACTGCCACCCGCGCGGTCGTAGGTATCGGTATAGACCGTAAAGTCACCGCCATCGGTCGCGTTGCTTTGACTTGTGTCGTAATAGGCGTAGTGATAGTTGCTGTCGTATACGAGCTTCTCGTTGGGCTGACCATAGTTCTCGTAGTAGAGGAGGTTGTTGACGTTCTTGTAGACAGTCTTGGCACCTTCAATGTTGTTGGTGTCAAAGAGGTAGGCGGTGTCCGACCCACCAGGCGTATTCACTACCGGATACCTGTTTGCATAGTCGGTGCCACTACCGCTCAGGGTCGACTTGACGATGCCCTGGTTGGCGTACTGCAGTGTGTAGAAGTTGGTGCCATTCGAAGCATCATTCCTGTGTCCAACACCGGTGAACTCATTGATGGTGTTGCCAGGATTGCTGCCGGCTTCGTACCGCCACTGACTAGTAGTTTTGCCATCTCCCGAAGCGTAGAACTTGAGGTCTTTGTCCTTGTCCTTATCGGCATTGATACCCTTGTTGGTGTTCGTGTTGGGGACGGGGTCACCATATATGGGCTGTCCATAGTTCCAGCCTTTTATAGGACGAACTTGAGGATCGTTGTTATACGTGTTGGGCATCCTCGGATCGCCATTTGGGTCAAGCGTGTCGGGCACGTCGTAGTCGAAGAGGTTGATGACGAAGCCAAGGCTGTTCGTATCGGCGGTGCCCGAGCCGTCAGTGGAGTTCTTACCCATCGCAACAGGATTCGGATTCGCCCCGGTCAGACCAGGTGCCGCCTGCACTTTCTTCGGCTTGTTCTTGGTCACGATCACGCTCGGTGCGCCAACGATCACGACTTCCGCCTCGCCAGTCTCCTCGTCGACCTTCACGTCGCTCGTCACGTCCTCGGCCTCGCCCGCATACACCACGGCCTCGGCGGCGGCCTTCTCGTCCTTGTACTCCTCCTCGGCGACCGTGGCCACGGGCGTGCCCTTGGCCTCCGTCACCTGCGGCTCGTCCTCGGGCTCCGCCTCGCTGCGCGTGACGGCATACACGCCGTCCGCCTCGTCTGCCACTTCCTTGGAAAGCGTGACGGTCATCATGGCGTTGTCCTCGCTGAGCGGCACCAGGTTGTCCTCACCGTCAACGACCTCAATTGCATAGGCAGCGGTAACTTGCGTCTCGGGCGCGGCATCCTCGGTGCCTTCGGCCTCCTCGGCCTCGCCCTCTTCTTCGGCAAGCTGCTCGGCGACGCACGTATCCACCGCGTCACTCATGCCCGTCAGCGCCACGTCGGCGCCAGTCACTGCCTGCTCCTCGGCAGTCTCGGCACCCAGGCCCGCAACGGCACCGGCGAGCGCCGCGATGCTCGAGCCTTGTCCCTGCTGGGCCTCAGCCTCGGCTGCTGCCGCCTCCTCGGCCTCTGCCTTTGCGGCTGCCTGCTCGACGGCACCTGCCAGCGAGGTCACCACGAGTCGAGATCCCTCCGGAAGCTCCACGCCGGCCTTCACCAGAAGCGACGCGCGCATTCCATCAGCCTCAGCCTCGAGAATCGTGTCCGTCAGCTCGGCAGCCTCATCTCCCTCGGCTATAGTCTCGTCCTCGGCAGCAGCCGCATCATCGGCCTGGTCTTCGACCGAGGCCTCGTCCTCATCCTGGCCCTCAGTCGCGCCATCTTCCGGCACGGCCTCGTCCTCGGCCGCACCCTCGTCTGCCGCAGCGTCCTCGATCGCAACAGCATCCCCCTGCAGCTCGGCGGCGCCCGAGCCCGCTTCCATGTCGTCGACCACAACGACGTCCTGGACCTCAGCCTCCTCGGCCATGGCCTTCAGTGCGCCATTGGGGACCAAACCCAGAACCATGGAGAGGCTCAGCGCCAGTGCGAGACTGGTGCGCGTTACCTTGCTGAGCCTAAGTACCTGCTGCTTGTTGCGTGTCATCTTCTGAACCTCTGCGCTTGCGTGTTTATGTCTCGGTTCGCTCTGGTCCTTGCACCGCCGTGGCGCGATGCGCGGATGTCGTTCTTGCTGTGCAATGGTGCGACTGTGTGGCCACACCGGTCATGCCTGCGCCCAGGGAACTAACCCGTCAGTCCGTCGGCGCCACCGCACGAGCGCCCGGTCGTTGCCGGGCCTCATGCGGCTACTCCTCGGCCGCCCTGCGGCGCCCGTAGATGCCCATGATGACGAGTGCTCCGCCAATCGCCAGGCACCCAGCCCACAGACGCGGATCCGTGGGGTCTCCCGTCTTGGCAAGCTTCTTCTTGGGCGTAGGCGTGGGCTTGGGCTTCGGCTTGGGCTTCTCGCTCTTCGCGGGGGTCAGCTTGGGCGCAGCCTCCACGTCGAACGTCGGCCCACCGTCGATCTGCGGCACGCAGATGAGGAAGGGGGTGAACTCCTCGTAGCCCTTGGCGTCGCCGGTTGCCTTGGTCTGCACTGCCAGGTACATGCCAATGGGCAGCTTGCCATAGCGGATGACGCCGTTCTTGTCAGACGTCGCCGAGGTCCCGCTTGGCTTGCTCTTCTGCACTATCTTGTACGAGGCCTCAGCCGTGTCCTTGTTCTGCTGCGCGGTCATGCCCAGGTCAAAGTTAAAGCCGAGCTCGGTGAAGGGGTCCTCCAAGGTGAAGTGCGTGATGTCGTCGTCCAACGAGGCCACGCGGTACATCGTGACGGTGAAGCCCCCGACCGGGGTCTTCTTGCCACCCTTCTCATAGACCATGGAGAGCGTGAGCGAGCCGGTGGTAGCCGCGCGCGCGATGCGTGCCGGGAGAAGCGCCAGCGTGAGGACCATGGCAAGGCCGCACGCCAGCGAAAGCGTCCGGCGCACCAGCGTGCGCGGGTGACCCGGCAGTTTGTTTGTGTGTCGCATATGACGCAGATGCATCATGGTGCCTTTCTTGTTCCCGTGGCGGTGAGGCCGCACGGAATGCTTGCAGGTGCGGGCAAAGCCCGCGAGCGCAGGCCTGTGCCGCCGGGGAAGCGGCACAGGCACTGCACGGGGGGAAGACTTACTCGGACGCCTCGTTGCGCTCGTCCTTCTTCATGAGATAGAAGGACACGCCCGCGATGGCGCCACCAATGGCCAGGTAGAAGAAGATGCCCGAGCCACCGGTCGCCGGGAGCAGGCCCAGCTTCTTGTTGGTGATGAGGGCGGTACCCATCTCCTCGGGGGTGCCACTCTGCGTAAAGGTGATGCTGGCATCGTTGTTCTTGGTGCCACCGTCATTGAGGAACGAGATGGGGTTGTTCGAGCTGTCCTTGCCAGCCTCGTAGGTAGAGATCGTGGTGATCGTCTGACCCTGGACAGGCTGCTGGTTGTTGTCGAGCTTCGGAGCCTCGATCTTGACCTCGTACTTCTGGAGGATGAGGTCACCGGCGCCTCCCTTACCGTCGTCTGTCGTGCCCGCAGGCTCGGCAACATAGGTCGGGGTAATGGTGATGGTGTACACAACCTCGGGGTTGAAGGCATACCCAAGCGGAGCCTTGACCTCCTTGAGCTGGTAAACACCTGCATCCAGGCCCTTCATGGGGATGTAGCCGTTTGCGTCGGACTTGGCATTGCCGCCGCCGGTGGCCACCCTCAGGCCAGCATTATTGAACTTGATGACGGTGGGTTCGCAGTTCTCGAAGCTGCCCGTACCGGCCTCAGTACCAATGTGCTTCTTGATCATCTTCAGCTCGAACTCGGCACCCTGGAGCCAGGAGTACTTGGCATTGGTGGGCGTGCTCCCGTCCTTGATGTCCGTGCTGGTCGTCTCCTCCTGGATGACGTTGCCATCAGCGTCGATGCCGACCTTGCGGATCTCGCTCGTCTTGGTGCCCTCGGGACCAATCTCGTCGATCCTGCCAAAGACGTTGCCGTCGATATCGAAGGTATAGTGACGCGTCTTGTCCTTGAGCTCGCCAGCACCAGTGGTGTCGCTCGGCTTGTTGGAGAAGTTCAGCGTAGCAGTGTTGTCCATCTGGTTGACCTGCAGAGCCGCCTCAGAGGTGACCTTTGCCTTGTAGGTAATCTCGACGGTAGCTCCGGTGTTGGCGGCCTGGTACAGGAAGCCATCCTGAGTACCAGTCACGTCGGGGTTATCGCCCTTGAACTCGACGACGAACTTCTTGGTCCCGTCAAGCGTAACCGTGTAGTCCTTGTCACGAGTCGCGCCGATGGTGGTGCTGCCATTCTTGACCGTCACGGTGATGTCGGTTGCTGCCGCGGCACTACCGTCCGCCTTGGCGAGGACGAGGCCATCGGTCAGTTCGTCGGTGATCTTGAACTTTGCGTCAGTGAAGTTCTTGGTGTAGGTCACGAGCGGCACGGTGATCTTGAAGTCGACCACGTCGCCGACAGCCACATCGTTCTGCTTGTCGGTAGCGGTACCCGACTCCTTGTCGATGGTCACTGGCGACTTCTTGAAGACGCTCTTCTCGTTGCTGTCCGCCTTGTAGGCAGTCTCATCCGCAACCAAGGGGAGGGTGTGGGTGCCATCCGGAGTGTCGAAGTCGGCAGAGACAAAGACAGGCTTGTAGACGACGTTCTTGTTGTTGTCGGAAGGCGTGGCGACAACCATGTAGAGGCCAGCATCGGCAGAATAGCCCGTATCGTTAGCAGCAGCGATGGTCTTCTCGACAGTACCGCTCGCGTTTGCCGTTCCCATGCTCGTTGACGCGGCATTGTTGGTGCTGAGCGCCACGGAGATGGCATTGGCGATGTCGGGGGTAATCACCAGCTTGTCAGTGTCAGTTGCCGTCAGGTCAGAGATGGTGTAATTGGAGCCGTCAATCTTCTTGTCGTTGTTGACGTCGACAGCCGAAGAGAGCTTCCACGCCTTGGTGCTCTGGTCCTGCTGGACAATCTGGTAGTAGACGGCGGTATCGCCCTGAGTGAGACCGGATACGCTGATCTTTTGGTCAAGCGCAGGATCGGCTCCCAGCGCCATTGCCGGGAACAGCCCCGCCACGATGGCACCCGTCGCGATAGCGCCCACAAGCTTGTTCTTCCATCTCGAACCCATACTCATTCTCCTTTCGTCGTGCGTTTGTGCTTCGACTCGAAAGCTGCTTTGCCTGTCTTTGTTCCGTGCTTCATTCCGTTGGCTCGTCCATCAATCACCACCCAACAGGCCACGTGGCCTGCAAATCGCGGCGAACGCGCCCCGGAATGCGGTCCGCACCAGAGGCCGTGTCCGGCTTCCGGTGCAATGGTTGCTTCAGGGTGCAGGTCCATGACGAAAGCGGGCTCGCCCGGCGTGCGGACTCGCATGTGCCCGTCTTCTTCGTCATCCTCCTGGTTCCTTTCTACGCAGCGCGGATATCTCGACGCACCCTGCAGAGATACGCCGATACGGAGACTTCCCTCCGCTCTGCCCGATGTATTGACTTGTTTTGCGTTATGGCACAGTCGTTAGGGTGTGATTAAGGTGCCGCTATGCTCCTCTCTCGTTTTAGCGGTCTTAATGTCGTTTTTTGCTGTCTTAACGCCAAAAAAGAGGATATAACTTCTTCCGTTATCGTTCAATGCTAATTTGAGTACTTTTACGCGAGTTTTGTTTCTCGACCTGCAAGTTGCGCCGCGCCCATGTTGCTGGTCCGTGCGAGGCAGGCCCACATGGGCGCCGCACGAAAAGAGCAAGGCTCGGGAAAACCCCGACACCTCGCTCCTCGCAGCTTGCCTGCCTGCCGTTTACTCGATCACGCCGCCCTTGTCGCGGATGCCCTTGACCACGCGACGGTCGCGCTTGAGCGTGCGGCTTGCCTCGCGAAGCTGCTGACGCACCGCGTCGTGGCCGGTTCCACCGTAGGTCGTGCGCGCTCGCGCGATGGCCTCCGGGTCGAGCTCGCCCACGATGTCGTCGCGGAACATCGGGGAGGCCTGCCTGAACTCCTCGAGGGTCAGGTCCTCGAGGCCCTTGTTGTGCTTCTCGCAGTACAGCACCAGCTCGCCCACGATCTCGTGCGCCTTGCGGAAGGGCACGCCGCGTTTGGCCAGGTAGTCGGCAACGTCCGTCGCCGCGGTAAAGCCGAGACCAGCCTCCTTCAGCATCACGTCGTCGTGCACGGTCCAGGTGTCGATCATGCCCTCCATGCAGATCATGGCGTCACGCAGCGTGTCAAAGGCGTCGATGGCGCCTTCCTTGCACTCCTGCAGGTCCTTGTTGTATGCGAGGGGAAGCGACTTCATCGTGACCATCAGGCCCACCAGGTCTCCCACCACGCGGCCGGTCTTGCCGCGCGTGAGCTCGGCAAAGTCGGGGTTCTTCTTCTGCGGCATGATGCTGGAGCCCGTGGCGTAGCTGTCGGAGAGTGTGATGAAGCCAAACTCCGTGGTGCTCCACAGCACGATCTCCTCGCACAGGCGCGAGAGGTGCATCATCGACATGCTGCATGCATACTCGAGGTCGAGCAGGTAGTCGCGGTCGCTCACCGCGTCCATCGAGTTTGGCGAGGGATGGTCAAAGCCCAGCAGCTCGGTGGTGTAGAAGCGGTCCAGCGGATAGGTGGTGCCCGCGAGCGCCGCAGAGCCCAGCGGGTTCACGTCGGCTGCCTGGTAGGCGTCGTGCAGGCGCTTGAAGTCACGCGTGAACATCCAGAAGTACGCCAGCAGGTGATGCGAGAAGAGCACCGGCTGCGCATGTTGCAGGTGCGTGTATCCCGGCATGACCACGCCGAAGTACTTGCGTGCCGCACGCGTGATGACCTTGCGGAGGGAGTAGTTCTCCGCCATCAGGGTGAGGAGCATGCTCTTGGCATGCAGACGGATGTCGGTGGCCACCTGGTCGTTGCGCGAGCGTCCCGTGTGCAGGCGCTGGCCGGCCGAGCCGATGTCGTCGATCAGCTCGCCCTCCACGGCCATGTGGATGTCCTCGTCGTTGATGTCGTACTTGAAGCGGCCCTGGTCGATCTGATGGGCAATCTCGAGCAGGCCCACCTCGATGTGCTCGAAGTCGCTCTGGCTGATGACGCCCTGGCGCGCAAGCATCCTGGCGTGCGCGATCGAGCCGGCGATATCCTGGCGGTACATGTTCTTGTCCACCTCAAGCGAGGCGCCAAAACGCTGCGTGAACTCGCTCACGCTCTGCTCAAACCTGCCGGACCAAAGAGCCATTGTCTCCCCTTGCGTCAAAAGCCAAAAGAGCGCCGCCGGTGATTGGGCCGGCGGCGCACGTCAACCGTACAGATTGTACCTTAGAACTGATCG
>CAMYZR010000038.1 GCA_947303905.1 uncultured Atopobiaceae bacterium | reverse complement strand
TTGCCGTCGGTGGGAGTGGGCACGTTGCGACGCTCCGGCTTCATGTGCGGGAAGAGCAGCACGTCGCGGATGGAGGCGCTGTCGGTGAAGAGCATGATCATGCGGTCGATGCCCCAGCCGATGCCACCTGCGGGCGGCATGCCGTACTCGAGGGCGCGCACGTAGTCGTAGTCGTACTCCATGGCCTCGTCGTCGCCGGCGGCCTTGGCCTCCACCTGCGCCTGGAAGCGACCCTCCTGGTCGACGGGGTCGTTGAGCTCGGAGAACGCGTTGGCGTACTCGTGGCCGGCAACCACCATCTCAAAGCGGTCGGTCAGGCGCGGGTCGTCGTCCTTGCGCTTGGCGAGCGGGCTCACCTCGACGGGATAGTCGCAGACGAAGGTGGGGTTGATCAGGTCGCCCTCGCAGAGCTCGTCGTAGATCGTGAAGATCAGGCGGCCGATGCCCCAGCTCTTGTCGTACTCCAGGCCCAGACGGTCAAGGATCTGACGGGCATGCTCGACCGGGGTCTCCATGTCGATGTGCTCGCCGACCTTCTCGGACACCAGCTCGGCCATGGGGGCAGAGCGGAACGGCAGGGACATGTCGATGACCTGGCCCTGGTACTCAAACTGCTCGGGCAGGCCCACGGCCTCGCGGCATGCGGTGAAGAGGCCCTCGGAGAGACGCTTCATGCCCTCGAGGTCGGAGTAGGCGCAGTAGGCCTCCATGCTCGTGAACTCGGGGTTGTGCGTGAGGTCCATGCCCTCGTTGCGGAACTGGCGCCCTAGCTCGAAGACGCGCTCCATGCCGCCGACGATGCAGCGCTTGAGGTGCAGCTCGGTGGCGATGCGCAGGTAGCAGTCCTGGTCGAGCGCGTTGAAGTGCGTGGTGAAGGGCTTGGCGTTGGCGCCGCCGAGCGTCTCCTGCAGGATGGGGGTCTCCACCTCGAGGTAGCCCTGGCTCTCCATGAAGCGACGCATGCTGGAGATGAGTTTGGAGCGCTTGACGAAGGTGTCCTTGACCTCGGGGTTCATGATGAGGTCGACGTAGCGCTGGCGGTAGCGAACCTCCTTGTCCGTGAGGCCGTGGAACTTCTCCGGCAGCGGGCGGCAGGACTTGGAGAGCAGCGTGAGCGAGCTGGGCGAGAGCGAGAGCTGGCCGCGACGGGTGCGCATGATGGTGCCCGTGGCGCCCAGGATGTCGCCCAGGTCGAGCTGGCCGAGCAGCGCCCAGTCTGCCTCGGACAGGTTGTTGATGCGGCAGAAGAGCTGGATCTGGCCGGTGCAGTCCTCGAGCACCACAAAGGCCACCTTGCCCTGGTTGCGCAGAGCCCTGATGCGGCCGGCGATCGAGTAGGTGTCCTCCGTGTCCTGCCCGTCCTCGAGGGATGCGTAGCGCTCCTCGAGCTCGGCGGCATGGGCCGTGACCTCGCTCTTGATGGGATAGGGGTTGATACCTGCGTCGATGAGCGCCTGACGGCGGGCGCGACGGGTCGTCCGCTCGTCAACGTGTGCGGTTGGCGTCTGCTCGGGGGTCTGGCTAGACATGCTTGCTGCTCCTTGGTTACGACTTGAACACTAGGGGGTAACCCCCTTTGCCCACGAGGCGAAAGGAGGTTACCCCCTAGCAGTCCGTGCAATGGTTGTTAGACCTCGATGTTGGTGATGGTGTACTCGCACACCTTGCCGCTCGGGATGGTGAACGAAACCTTGTCGCCCACCACGTGGCCAATCATGGCGCGGCCTGCGGGGCTCTCGTTGGAGATGAGGTGATGGAGGGAGTCGGTCTGGGTGGTGCCGACGATCTGGAAGGTCAGCTTGCGGCCGCGCTCGTCCTCGATCTCGACCTTGCTGCCGATGGAGACGGACTTGTCGTCACCGTCGGCGATGCGGGCCACGGCAAGGATCTGCTCGATGTCGTTGATGCGCGACTCGTTGCGGGCCTGATCCTCGCGAGCGGCGTCGTACTCGGCGTTCTCGGAGAGATCGCCGAAGCCACGGGCCTCCTTGAGGCGCTCGATAATCTCGTCGCGACGGGCGCCCTTGCGCTCCTCGAGCTCCTGCTCGAGCCTCTCGCGACCTTCGCGGGTAAGAATGATCTCGTTCGTATCCATGCTGAGCTTTCTCTACGTTGGTGGCCGGGGTTGCGTGAAGCGACTAGTTGAGCTTCTCGCCGCACTTGCTGCAGAAGGCAGCGTCGGAAGCGTTCTTGGCGCCACAGTGCGTGCAGAACTTCACGTCGCCCTCGTCCTCGACGGCCTAGACGACAGTCTCGGCTGCGGCCTCGGCTGCAGGAGCCTCGTCCTTGGCGGCCTCCTCGATCTTGGCGGCCTCCTCGTCACCCTCCAGACCCTCACGAACGTTCTTGACCGTCTGACCGAGGCTCTTGCCAAGCTTCGGGAGATTCTTCGGCCCAAAGATGAGCAGGGCAATGCCCAGGATGAGCATCAGCTCGAGCGGTCCCATACCGAAAACCATACGAATCCTCCAATGGGTATAGAGTCTTATTTTTCGCGCAGCTTCTCAGTGAATCACAAGCAAACATAGGTGTAGGCGTGAATCATGAATTTCCCCTTCAAAACCAGATAGTCTATGCTTCTCTCACCCCAATGTGAAGGAGGGTCCGTGTCCGTACGCCTCGTGCTCATGATCATGGCAGTCATAACCATTGCCGAGATTGCCTTCTACCTCGCGCTGCCAAAGCTGCTGTCGCTGCGTGGCGTCGAGGTGCTGCGCCGCAGCCTCATGGGCATGACCATGGTGTTCGAGACGCCCGACGAGGACGGCACGCCCGTGCGGCTCCTCAATGTGGACGGCACCTTCCAATCGGCGAGCTATATCTCGGACGAGCTTTGGAGCGAGCTGGTATGCGCCTACCACCGCACCATGGTTGACGTGATCGACGAGATGGGCGACGCCAGGACGGTGCTGGTCATCGGAGGGGGCGGCTACTCGCTGCCCAAGTTCCTCGTCACGCACACCAAGAGGATGCGCATCTGCGTGGTCGAGATCGATCCCGAGATTACCGACATCGCGCGCGAGCGGTTCTTTCTCGACCGCGCCGAGTCGCTTGCCGGGGAGCGCTTGGAGCTCGTGTGCGCGGACGGCTGGAAGTGGCTGCGCGAGGAGGGGCGCACGTTTGACGTCATCATCAACGACGCCTTCAAGGGCAGCAAGCCCATGGGGTACCTTGACACCGCCGAGGGGGCGCATCTCGTTGCCAGCCACCTCACTGACAGAGGAGTCTATCTCGCCAACATTCGCTGTCCGCTCGAGGGGCGCCGGGCGCGCGTGCTCGAGAAGACGAGGGCGGCGTTTGCGGCAGAGTTCGAGGACGTGCGCGTGATTGCGGAGTATGGCGAGGCCCCGAGGAGCCTGGGCAACAACGTGCTTGTGGCGACCAATCGCGCACTCAGCGATGGAGGCGGGCGGATAACCGCTGATAGAGCATAATAGAGGCACTGACCGACTTGCCCGATAGGAGCTCTCATGGCCTTCACCGAGATCAGCGACGACGAGCTCGACGCCTACCTGTCGATGCCCGACTGCCCCCAGTGCGGAAGCGACGACGTGGTGTGCACGGATTCCTACCCCGATGGCTTTGGCAACATCGTCAAGGTCTACTACTGCAACAAGTGCGGTCACTCCTGGGCCGAGGTGGAGTAGGACAGCCCTGTGACCACGCTGTTTATTGATGCGGACGCCTGCCCGGTGACGCGCGAGGCGCTGGCTGAGGCCAGGCGCGCGGGCGTGCCCTGCGTCATTGCGGGCAATGCCACCCAAAACCTGAGCCGCCACCTGCGCGCGAGCGACCCGACCACCCCGCGTGACGGGTTCTGGGTACGCACGCTGCAGGTGGGCATCGGTGCCGACTCCGCGGACTTTGCCATCGTGGAGGAGCTCGGACCCGACGACGTGGTGGTGACACAGGACATCGGCCTGGCATCGATGGTGCTCGGACGAGGGGCGCGGGCTATCGGCGTGCGCGGGCATGTGTACAGTCCCCTGACCATCGACTCCATGATGTTCATTCGCCACGAGGAGAAGAAGGTGCGACGCGCCGGCGGGCGCACACGCGGACCTGCAGCCTTCGAGGACGAGGACCGCGAGCGCTTCTCGGCAAACCTCCGCAGACTACTCACCGAGGCCAAGCGAGGCTAAAGGTCGGCGGGCCCAGGGATTTTCCCTGAGCCCGCCTGCTGTTTGTTGGCTATCTAACTAGAGACTAGTCGAGGTCGCGGAAGTGGAAGCTCGCGGCACCACTCGCGTAGTCGGCGACGATCTGCCCCGAACCATAGAGCTTGTACTTGTAGGTGACCAGACCGTCCAGGCCCACCGGCCCGCGCGCGTGCAGCTTGGAGGTGGAGATGCCCACCTCCGCGCCAAATCCGTAGCGGAAGCCGTCGGCAAAGCGCGTGGAGCAGTTCTGGTACACACCCGCAGAGTCGACCAGCTGCATGAAGCGCGCGGCCGTCTCGGCATTCTCGGTGATGATCGCGTCAGTGTGATGCGAACCATGGCGGTTGATGTGCTCGATCGCCTCGTCCACGCCGTCAACGAGCTTGACCGAGATGGTGAGCGAGAGGTACTCGGTGTCCCAGTCCTCGTCGGTGGCGGGCTCGCAGGCAACGAGCTCGCGCACCTCGTCGGTGCCGCGAACCTCGACGCCCTTGTCCTGCAGCGCCTGCACGATGGAAGGCACCAGAGCCTTGGCCGCGCGATCGACGAGCAGGGTCTCGGTGGCATTGCACACGGCCACGTACTGGGTCTTGGCGTCAACCACGCACTTCACGGCCTTTGCCGGGTCCGCGTCCGCGTCCACGTAGGTGTGGCAGATACCGTCGGCGTGGCCCATCACGGGGATGCGCGTGTTGTCCATGATGTAGCGCACAAAGGCGTTGGAGCCGCGCGGAATGAGCAGGTCGACGGACTGGTCGCAGGCCAGCAGCTCGGCGATCTCCTCGCGCGCCTCAACCTGATGCAGGCAGCCCTCGGGCAGGCCCGCCTCCACGGCGGCAGCGTGGATAACCTCGAAGAGCGCCTTGTTGGTGCGCGCGGTCTCGCGGCCACCCTTGAGGATGGCGCAGTTTCCGCTCTTGAGGCACAGGGTGGAGATCTGCACCAGGGCGTCGGGGCGAGCCTCGAAGATCACGCCGATCACGCCGATGGGGCAGCTCACTCGCTCGAGCAGCAGACCAGCGTCGAGCTCGCGCTTGAGCAGGATGCGGCCAACGGGGTCCGGCAGGCCGATGAGCCCGTCGATGCCGGCGGTGACGTCGGCCAGCTTGTGCTCGTCGAAGCGGAGGCGCTTGACGATGGCCGGAGCAACGCCATCACGCTCGGCTGCAGCGAGGTCCTCTGCGTTTGCGGCAAAGATCTCGTCGGAATGGGCAAGCAGCGCGGCCTTGATGCGGGCAAGGGCGTCGTTGCGGACCTCGACGGATGTGGCTGCCATCACGGGGCTCTCGAGCTTCATGCGTGCGGCAACCTGGCTAATCTCACTCATGGAAGTTCCTCTCTTCGCAGGGTGGGGCCATCGTAGCACGGGAGCATGACACGCCTGTAACGGCTGGGCGGTTAGCAACCGAATGGACTCCGAAGATGACGCAGGGTGAGCTCCGAAACGGGTACGCAGCCGCGGACAGGTTGGGGGCCCGTGGGGCCGATTCTTGTCCGACCGTGCGTCACCGTGCCCAGACTCCGTCGTGTCATAATAGACCCCATGAAACCAAGCCAGCAGACATACGCCAACGGCCTCCAAGGCACCGATGCCTTTCTCCCCACCACCGCCCGCGAGATGCGACGGCGCGGCTGGGAGCAGGTCGACTTCGTCTACGTCTGCGGCGACGCGTACGTGGACCATCCCTCGTTTGGCTGCGCCATCATCACGCGCCTCCTGGAGGCCCACGGGTTCAAGGTGGGCATCATCGCGCAGCCCGACTGGCGCGACCCCGCCAGCGTCAGCGTCTTTGGGGAGCCGCGCCTGGGCTTCATGGTGTCCGCTGGCAACATGGACTCCATGGTCAACCACTACACCGTGGCAAAGCACCGCAGGTCAAAGGACTTCTACTCCCCTGGCGGCAAGATGGGCCTGCGCCCCGACCACGCCTGCGTGGTCTACGGCAACCTCATCCGCCGCACGTACAAGAAGACCCCCATCATCCTGGGCGGCATCGAGGCATCGCTCAGGCGCATGGCCCACTACGACTACTGGTCCGACAGCCTCAAGCGCAGCGTGCTTCTCGACGCCGGCGCAGACCTCATCAGCTACGGCATGGGCGAGCACTCCATCATCGAGATCGCCGAGGCGCTGGACTCTGGCCTCTCGGTGCAGGACCTGAGCTTCATCCCCGGCACGGTGTACCGCGCGCGCAGCTACGAGCAGTGCGACAAGCCCGTCATCCTGCCCACGTACGAGGAGATGCGCGCGGACAAGACCGCCTACGCCAAGAGCTTTGGCATGCAGTATCGCCAGCTCAACCCCTTCCTCAGCCATGCGCTGGTGGAGGAGTACCCGCACGGGGTGTACGTGATCCAGAACCCGCCAGCCACGCCGCTCACGACCGAGGAGTTTGACGCGGTCTACGAGCTGCCGTACGCGCGGGCGTATCACCCCAGCTACGAGGCCGCAGGCGGCATCCCGGCCATATCCGAGATCAAGTTCTCGCTCACGAGCAACCGCGGGTGCCTGGGCGAGTGCGCCTTCTGCGCGCTCAACTTCCACCAGGGACGCATCATCCAGAGCCGCAGCGACGAGAGCCTGCTGGCCGAGGCCGAGGCCATGACGCACGACCCGGACTTCAAGGGCTACATTCACGACGTGGGCGGACCGACCGCAAACTTCCGCGTGCCCGCGTGTCAGAAGCAGCTCAGCCGCGGCGCGTGCGTGGGCCGGCGCTGCCTCTCGCCGGAGCCGTGCAAGAACCTGACGGTGACGCACAAGAGCTACGTCAAGTTGCTGCGCAAGCTGCGCGCGCTGCCGGGCGTGAAGAAGGTCTTCGTGCGCAGCGGCATCCGGTTTGACTACGCGCTGCTCGACAGCGACCACACCTTTATCCGCGAGCTGGCTGAGCATCACACGAGCGGTCAGCTGCGCCTGGCGCCCGAGCACGTCTCCGACGAGGTACTGCGCGTGATGGGCAAGCCGTCAAACGACGTCTACCTGCGCTTTTGCAAGGAGTTCGAGCGGGAGTCGCGCAAGGCGGGCAAGGAGCAGTACGTGGTGCCCTACCTCATGAGCAGCCACCCCGGCTCCACGATGAAGGTTGCTGTGGAGCTGGCGGAGTTCTGTCGCGACCTGGGCTACATGCCCGAGCAGGTGAGCGACTTCTACCCCACGCCGTCGACCGTGAGCACATGCATCTACTACACGGGACTCGACCCGCGCACGATGAAGAAGGTCTACTGCCCCACCAATCCGCACGAGAAGGCGATGCAGCGTGCGCTGATCCAGTACCGCAACCCCAAGAACCGCGCGCTGGTGATGGAGGCGCTGCACAAGGCGGGTCGCGAGGACCTTATTGGCTACGGCCCCAAGTGCCTGGTGCGACCGGAGAGCTCTGGCGGTAAGTCGCAGGGCAGCCGTGGCGGCAAGGGCGGCAAGAGAAGCCGCAGCCACAAGCCTCGCGGCTAGCCGCCCATTGGGGTCGGTTCCTTTTGGTCGGGTCGTTAGCGCTGTGGCCAACCGGTGCCGATGACAGGTGCCTCGGAGCAGCTCCACTCGCCCAGACGCGCGTTGGGGGCGGGGTCAAGCGTCAATGGGGCAGTGACTCCCGCGCGCAGGTTGCGCAGCGCCGCAAGCGCGATCATGGCGCCATTGTCGCCGCAGACCACCATCGGCGGCACCGTCACGCGCACGCCCATCTTTCCGAAGCGCTCCTGGTACGCGGCGCGAAGCGCCGGGTTTGCCGCCACGCCGCCGCCCACGCAGAAGTCGGAGACGCCCGTCTCCTTGACCGCCGTCGCGGCCTTGGCCACCTGCACGTCCACCACGGCAGCCTGGAAGCTCGCCGCCAGATCGGGCAGGTTGATCGGACGCCCCGCCTTGTTCTCGCCCTGGATGTAGGTGATGACCGCCGTCTTGAGGCCGGAGAGCGAGAAGCGATAGTCGCCGCTGTGCATCATGGCGCGCGGGAAGTTGATGGCGCGCGCGTTGCCCTGCGCGGCAAGCTTGCTGATCACGGGGCCACCGGGATAGCCCAACCCCAGCGCCTTGGCCACCTTGTCAAAGGCCTCGCCCACCGCATCGTCGATGGTCTGGCCCAAAATCTCGTAGTCGCCCCACGCACGCACATGCACCAGCATGGTGTTTCCGCCGGACACGAGGCTCGCGACGAAGGGCGGCTCGAGGTCAGGCGTCTCGAAGAGGTTCGCCAGCAGGTGTCCCTCAAGATGGTGCACGGGCACCAGCGGAAGGCCGGTTGCCGCACAGAGCCCCTTGGCAAAGGCGACGCCCACCACCAGTGCGCCGACAAGCCCTGGACCTGCGGTAACGCCGACCGCGGCAAGATCCGCCGGTGTCAGCGTGTCCACGCCAAAGTGGGCGCCTGCCAGCGCGAGCGTCTCCTCGAACACGCCCACGATGGCCTCGGTGTGCTTGCGGCTTGCGATCTCGGGCACCACGCCGCCAAAGCGCGCATGGAAGTCGATCTGGGTCGCCACCACGTTTGCGCAGATGGTTCCGTTGCCGTCGATAACGGCAAGCGCGGTCTCGTCGCAGCTGCTCTCGATGGCCAGCACCAACGGGCCCGCCGCGTCGATGGCCTCCTGCTGCCCAGCCGTGCGGGGACTCGGCACGATGGGCCAGGGGCGGACCGAGGCGCGTGGCTCCGGGCGCTCGCCCACACGCGCGGGGTCAAACGCCAGCGGTAGCATCGCGGTCAGAATCAGGGCGTGGTTGCCCGGTCCATAGTAGTCACGACGCAGCCCAACCTGCGCAAAGCCCAGGCTCTCGTACAGGCCACGCGCGGCGGCGTTGCCCTCGTGCACCTCGAGCGAGATCTCGGAAGCGCCGAGCGTCTGCCCGTCGTAGGCCAGGCGCGCCAGGAGACGGCTGGCGATGCCCTCGTGCCTGCGGTCGGACGCAACGGCCACGTCGAGCACCTCGAGTCGGTCGCCGGCAAGCAGCCCTCCCGCAAATCC
>CAMYZR010000037.1 GCA_947303905.1 uncultured Atopobiaceae bacterium | reverse complement strand
TCGCCAACGCGCTCGAGTTCGTGGACCGGCTGCCCAAGGGCCTCGACACCATGGTCGGGGAGCGCGGCGTCAAGCTCTCCTGCGGGCAGCGCCAGAGGGTGGCCATCGCCCGCGCGATACTCGCCGACTGCCCGATCCTCGTGCTCGACGAGGCCACGAGCGCGCTGGACTCCGAGTCCGAGGCGCTCGTCCAGGGCGCCCTCGAGAACCTCATGCGCGGCCGCACGAGCATCGTGGTGGCCCACCGCCTCTCCACCGTGGCCGCCCTCGACCGCATCGTGGTGCTGGAGGAGGGCCAGATCGTGGAGGACGGCACCCACGCCGAGCTCAGCCGCGCGGGCGGCACCTACGAGTCCCTCTGGGACCGCCAGACCGGCGCGTTCCTCGAGGCGGAGTAGCTAGTCGTAGCGCAGACAGTGCTTACACCGTAATCTCCACGCGGTTGCCCTCGGCGTCGAGCACGCAGCTCTCGTAGTAGCCGTCCCCGGTGGTGCGTGGCCCACTCACGCAACGGTAGCCGTCGGCAACCAGACGCGCCGTAAGCGCATCGACCGTCTCCTTTGACCCGACCGACAGGGCAACATGCCCATAGCCGTCATGGGACCGGTCGTTCTCGTTGAGTCGCTGGGTTCCATCCCACATGAGCTCCAGCCTTGCCCCACCGTCCGGGAAGGTGAGGAAGTACGAGTGGAAGCCCGCGGCGTTCACGTACTCGTCTCCTGCCGTCGCACTAAAGTAGGCCTCCCACCAGCTCTTCGCCCGCTCCAAGTCATACACCCATAACGCCACGTGCTCGACGCGCATGCTAGACCTCACTCTCCCCACGACAGATAGCTCCATACCCATTCTTGCAGAGACGGAGGCTGTGGCGGGCCCGTGTGCCGGTGGCCTGTCCCTTTGTCACACCTTTGAGTTATTGTCATGTGACAACGACCTATCCCTCTGTCTCACCCTGAAGGGGCCCCTGCCATGAAGTCCTTCTCTACAAAGTATCCCATCGTCTTTGGGTTCGTCCTCTTCTTCGTCGCGATCTTTGCGGCCGCCATACCCGCCGCCGTCATCGGCGGTGGCGCGATATCTGTCGATGTCGCCGGGGCCATCGGTCGCATCCTTGTGGGACTCGTCCTCATCGTGGTGTTCCACTCGTGCTTCCATTGGAGCAGGTCGTTCTCGGCACTGGGACTCGCGCTCCCCGCCCTTGGGGTCGTAGCGTGGAACGTCATATACCACCTCATGTCGGGCTGTGGCTTCGTCTCCCCCAGCCTCCTGCCGAACGCCGTCCTGTGCGCCCTTGCGCCCGGCATCTTCGAGGAGGTCATCTTTCGTGGCATCCTGATCGACCGACTGCAGAGGAGCGGAGAGGGGTCCCGGTACGTGCTCATCGCGTCTGCCCTGCTCTTTGGCGTGATCCACCTCACCAACGCACTGGGCATGGACCTTCCCAGCCTGCTCGTCCAAGCACTCTACTCGACCGTCATCGGTCTTTTCCTGGGCGCCATCTACATCAGGAGCAGCGACATCGCGACCGTCATCCTCGCGCACACAGCAATCGACTTCTCGAACCAGATTTTCGCGACGCAACCCACAAGCGCGAGCATCCCCATGATTGTCGTCTTCGTCGCAGTGCTCGCCGCGCTGCTCGCCTACTCCCTCTGGCTCATGCGCGGGCTCTCACAAGAGACGTCGTAAGGGAATCCGCCCTTCGGGCCTGCCGACCATTTGGCGACCGGCAAACGACAAGGGCGGGGAGTTGCACTCGGCACTCCCCGCCCCCGTCTGATCATCTTTCCGTACGGTGACCTTGTGGCTTACTTGGGCACCGTCATGCGGATATTGCTGAACGTTGCGTTGCTCCCGTCGGCAAAGACACCGATGTGGGCGCCGTTGGTGGAGTGCGAGATCCGTGAGCCAAGCGCCTTGAGATCGTCGATGTAGAGAACGACGATATCGTTCTCGCACACCAGCTTCACGTGGTGAGTCGAGCTCTTGTTGAAGTCGAACCTCGTGATTGCCCCAGGCTCCATGTCCCTAAGCTGCGTGAGGTCATATCCCTCGAAGTGCAGCTGGTCCTTGCGTGCATCAAGGCACAGGGCGGTCCAGGTCTGGTCGCTCTCACTGCCACCGAAGGCGAAGCCGACACACGCGTCTTCTTCCATCGTCACGTCGCACTCAAGGGTCATCGTGGCGGGACGCGTCCCCATGTCTGCCAGAGCGAACGTGCTGGGATCGGAGGCGAGGGTAATCTCGTTGCCTTTGACCTTGACGTCACCCTTGACTCCCGCAGCTTCGACGGGCTTGTCGACGACAAAGTAGTCGTCGTAAGCTTCGGGGGCCTTCACGCCCAAGGTGCCGTCCTCGTGCTGAACGAGCTCGTGCACCATAACGTTGCCCGCCCACTGGTAGATACCAGAATCGGAGCTCAGACCCGGCTGGCCAATCCAGGCACAGAGGTAGGTGTGCCCGTCCTTCACCGCGGTCTTACCCGCATAGAAGATGAAGCCGGCGCCTTCCGTCAGGCCCTTGCCGTCGAGGATGTTG
This sequence comes from uncultured Atopobiaceae bacterium, assembly GCA_947303905.1. Lineage (GTDB taxonomy): Bacteria > Actinomycetota > Coriobacteriia > Coriobacteriales > Atopobiaceae > UBA1367. The sequence continues at coordinate 6,593 of CAMYZR010000037.1, read as the reverse complement.
TCCCTCGGGGGAACGAAGGGGCCATATATGGAGTCACTCATCGCATAGTAGGTGACGCAATCCCAGCTGTAGGTGAGGTACCAGTAGTCCCCGATCTGGAAGAGGTCCGGGCACTCGCACATGTACTCGTTGAGCGGGGCAAAGATCGGTCCGACGAACTGCCAGTTCGTCAGGTCGGTAGAGGTGTACTTAAGCACCACGCCACCCAGCTCGTGGGCCTCATCGTTTGCGGCAATGAGCAGCCAGTAGCACTGCTCCTGCTCGACCCAGAAGACCTCAGGATCGCGGAAGTCGTCCTTGTTGTAGCCCTCGGGCGCGAAGAACAGGGCCTTTCCATCCTTTACCCAGTTCTCGCGATCGGTGCTCGTGGCCTGCATGACGCACTCTTTGCCCATGCCGTCATTGCCCGTGTCGTTATGACCGGTGTAGAAGAGGTGGTAGATGCCGTTGCGGTCCTGCATGACAGAACCGGTTCCCAGCGCGGGATCAGGCTCGGAGGCGTCGCCGTAGCTCAGCACCATGCCATGGTCCTCATAGCCATAGAGGGTCTTGGTGCTGTACTTGTAGATCGGATGGTAACCCTGCCCGTTGTGGCTCGTGTCGTAGAGGTAGTACAGCTCGAGCTCGCCATCTTTGGTCATGAAGGGCATGACATCGCCCACGTAGGCACCTTCTGGCGCAGGGTACAAGTTGTTTTCGACTGCCTCGTAGGGCTCGTCCGGCAGCGCCGCGGCAAGCGATGCGCTAGCGTCCTCCGTCACTGCCGCAGCATCGCCTTCGGCGGAACCGGCGGAGCCCTTGGAAGACGCCCCAGCGCCACAAGCCGACAGGGTCAAGGCCATAGCAAGTTGCAGGGAGAACAGGAGCTTCCATTTGCGCGTTGTGGTCATCCCAATTCCTTTCCGTGGTCCGGTCAGTCTCGCGAACCCTCAGGCTGCTAGAAGGTGTAGATCGTGTCCGAGACCAGATTGATCTTGCCGGCCTTCTCGACCTTGACGTCGCTCAGGAAGATGGTGTTCGGGGCTTCGATGTTACCGAGCGAGAGCTGGATCACGAGCGGCGCGTCCTCCTTCGCATAGGTCGTGAACTCGACGAACTCCCCGTACGGCTTTGTGGTCAGGCCGAAGATTCCTCCGATTCCCTTCTCCTCGTCGCTCTTGTTGAAGCAGACCTCAAAGGGAGCGGGGACGATGGACTTGACGTTGAAGCTGACGCGGTACTTCTGCTCCGGCCTGAAGACGACTCCCGTGTACACGAAGAGCTTGTTCTTCCATGCCTCGAGCTCGGTCTCAGGCGTGTCAACGATCTGAACCATGGCGTTGTCGGGGTACTTGGTCAGCGTCGCGGTGTACCCAGGCTGCGTTGCGAGCTCGCAGACCTCCTTGATCTCGGGCCTGCGCTGCTGGGCGAAGGTGACTTCCTCGACCTTGAAGTTGCTGACGGTGTAGGTGTTGCCGTTCGTGCTGTCAGTCTCGCCAAAGCGCAGCTGGAGCGTAAGCTCGCCCTTGCTGTCACCAGGCATGATGATGTAGGAGATCTTGTTCTTGCCTGCAGACAGATGCTGCTCGTAAAGGGCGCCGTACGCCAGCTCCTCATTGCCGTCGCAGAACAGCTCGAAGAGGTTCTGCTTCTTGGCGGCATCCAGGTCGAAGCTCACGCGATAACCCTTACCCGACTTGGGGGTGATACCCGTGCGAGCAATGATCTTGGCGTTCCACGCATGGCGCTCCGAGGGAGCATGCTTAATGCGGAAGGTGGCAGAGGACTTGTTCTGGTCGAAGGAGGTGATGTAGCCATCATCAGCTGCGCTGCTGAGATAGCCCACGCTGTCGAAGCGGAAGTTGGGTATGGCATTCTTCTTGGAGCCGTAGACAAGCTCCTCGACCTTAACGTTGCTGATCGTGACGTCAGTCCCGCTGGTCGCGTTTCCGAGGTTGAGCTGGAGGAAGAGCACGCCATCCTCGTCAGGATTGATGGTGTATGTGACGGTCTGCTTGGAGCCGGATGCCTCCAGGTCGAACCGCGCGCCAAACGCTTTCTCCACCTCACGGTTGTTGTAGCAGACCTCGTAGGACAGAGGCTTGCTCGACTTCACATCAAAGCTCGCACGATAGGTCTTGCCGGTTTTCAGCTCGGCACCGGTCTCTGCGAAGAGCTTCACCTTCCAGGACTCTCGATCAGATGAGGGGGCCTTCTTGATGGCGATGGTTGCCGATGATGACGTGTTCGACATGCTCGTCTTGTAGTCCTCGTGCGCCCAGGAGTTGATGGGCGTCACATCGTCAGGACCTTCGCCGCCAATGATCTCTTCGACCCTGATGTTGCTGACCGTAACCTTGTTCGGAGCATTGGTCTTTCCCAGCATAAGCTGGATGTTCAGCACGGCGTCACTCGAGGGGGACACCTCATGCTCGATCGTCTTCGAGCTAGTGTTCAGCTCGTAGAATTCGCCAACGGCCTTCTCCTCGGCACCGTTGTTGTAGAACACGTTGAAGTCGAAGTTCTTGTCGACCTTGATGTTGTAGCGAATGCGATAGCGCTTGCCCTTCTTGAGCTTGGCTCCGGTCTCCACGAACAGCTTGGCCTTCCAGTCCGCCCTGTCCTCGTCAGGCACGTTGGTGAACGTCATGGTCGCGGAGGAGCTGTTGTTGCTGAGGCTGGCGTCATAACCATCGTCGGTCCACTTGTGGACGGGCGCCCAGGCGACAAGCTTGTCGGTCGTGAGATTGTCGCCCTCGGTCTCGGCCAGCTCCACGACCTTGATGTTGCTCACCGTGAGCTCGCTGCCAGCCGGGGCCTTTCCGATGGAGAACTGGATGAACAGCTGGGCGTCGGAGTCGGCCGTCACGTCGCAGGTCTCGGTCTGGCCACCGCTGGTCGCGCGGCGTCCGTACAGCGCGGCGTCCCCGCCGTTTCCGGCCTGCTTCTCCCCCCACTGGCCGTTGTTGTAGCAGATCTCGTAGTCGAACTGGCTGGTGGCCTTGACGTCCGCGCTGATGCGGTAGGTCTTGCCAGCCTTCAGGGTCGAGCCGGTGTCGACGAAGAGCTTCGCGTTCCAGGGGTTCCCCTCTCCCACCTCAGAGGTCGCTACGCTCGCGGAGCCGGAGCCGTCTCCGCCCAGCGATACCGAGTATCCGGAGTCGGAGACCAGTTTGAAGGAGCCCGGCTTGTAGGAGACGGGATACGTGAAGCTCTCAGGAAGGACGGACGCCTTCTCCTTCGTGGTAACGGGGGCAATCTTGATGTTACTCACCGTAACCTTGTTGCCAGAGGCATCGTTAGTCTCCCCGAGCTGGAGCCTGATGATCAGCGGACCATGACTGTCCTCTGGGGTGAAGGAGTATTCGACGTGATCCGCAGTTCCTGCCGTCAGCTTACGATCTTTGTCATACCCGTAAGCTTCCTCGTAGTCACCGTCGAAGCACGCCTCATATTTTCCTTGGTCCTTATCACCCGTGACATCGAAGCTGATGGCGTACTTCTGGCCGCCCTCCGGCGTGACACCAGTGTTGATGTAGAGCTTGGACTTCCAGACACCACGGTCACTCTCTGGAGCAGCCGTCATGTCCAACGTAGCGCTGGAGCCGTCAGCAGTTGCCTCCTGGGTGTAACCGTCATCGTGCTTCTCCCAGACATTGAAGAAGGTGTCATAGGAGAAGTCCTTGGGAAGCACGCTCTTGTACTCGTACTTGGGCTTGGTCTGCTTCGGCGTCTTGTAGGAGAAGCTCGCCGGGAGGACGTTCTTATGGTTGATCGCAACGGTCTCGACGCTGAGGTTCTTGAGCGTGACGGTGTTGCCCTTGGCGGTGTCCGTCTTGCCGAGCTGAATGCGAATGGTGAGTGGACCGCCGCTCTGCTCAGGCGTGATGAGCGTCTCGATGTGGTCCGTGCCGCCCGCAGTCAAGCTGCGGCCGTAAAGCGCACCGTATGCGTTCTCGCTGTCGCCGTCGAAGCAGACCTCGTAGTCCGCCTGATCGCGCGCGGACTCCAAGTCAAACTTGACCAGATAGTTCGTTCCCGGCTTGAGCTGCACGCCAGTGGCGGCATAGAGCTTTGCCTTCCACACACCGCGGTCATCCGGATTCGAAGGCGCCTTGACAATGTCCATCGTCGCGCTCGCCTTGCCCTCGGTGAGGTTCACGATGTATCCGTCGTCATGCCCCTCGTACACCGTGTCCCTGCTGGTGTATGAGAACGCCTTCAGCAGGTTGCCGCTAAAGGCTATGGGGACCAGCTCGTCGATGATCTTTCCCGTAGCGACGGACTTGTCCAGTGCATAGCCGATGGGAAGTGCGTTGGTATAGTGGTCGACAATCTTGTCCACACGTACGTTGCCAACGGTCACTTTCGCGTCCTCTGGCGCCGCGCCGAGGGAGAACTGCAGGATGAGCTCGTCGCCGTTGCCATTGCCCGTGATCACTGCCTCGCAGACCGTCACCTCATTAGCGGTCAGCTCCTTGCCGTAGAGGGCGCCATAGCCCTTCTCGATCTCGCCGTCATTGAACAAGACCTCGAACGGCATGTCCTGGTCGCTCATCACATCGGCCATCACGCGATAGTGGGTGCCCGGCTCGGGGACCAGACCAGTCCTGACGTAGAGCCTGGACTTCCAGACGCCCGAATCAAGGTTCGACGACACGTAATTGACATTGACCGCACGCTTCGCGCGCGCGAGGTAGGTGCTGTATCCCTCGTCATGCTTCTCGAAGACGCGCGACTCCCTCTCGAAGTTCACGGGAGTGGGAAGCGCATCCTCGTAGTCGGCCTCATCCGCATACTCCTTGACCTCGACCTTGGTGAAGTCGATCGTGAAGGGCTGGAGCATGCCAAGCTGGAGGTCGAGGTAGCTCGTACCCTCCTTGGCCGTGAAGACACCCGTGACGCTGTTCTCGCCCTCATGGATCTGGAACTCCTGGAAGTCACCGAACTTGACCGTGCCAGCCACATCGGAAGTGAAGGTGTAGGTCACAAAGTAATCGCGACCAGCCACGGTGGGATAGTTGCATTCCAGCTTGACGTGCCAAGCCTCGCCGTCGGTCTTCTCGGCGATGAAGTGGAAGGCCCCACCAACGGCGCCACCGCTACCCGAGACCTCATCGCACTCGAACTTGGCATGGAAGAGCTCCGTCTCGATCTCGGTCGGCGTTACCTTGCCGTTCTTAGCCGTTTGGGACTCGGTGGGATACGCATCCGCCGGGAAGTCCTGGAAGGGATACCGCTCCCTCAGAGCCTCCTCCAGCGACTGCTCGCTGGCATCGGCCTCCATCGTGTCAGCCCTTGCCTGCTTCATGGCTGCGCCGCAGCCAGATAGCGACAATGCGACCAGAAGAGCGATTGCCATCGTGATTCTCGTACGTTTCATAACCAAACCCCTCTTCGCGTGAAGCCGATCGCGCCGCCAATCGAACGATGCTGAGATTGACGTATGTTCGTGCTCATGTGCTTAGGGTCAGATTGTGCATTTTGTAAACTCTTCACCAAGCCATAATGCACCAACGGTCTCATGATGCACAGTTAAATAACATATGTCAACGCTGTTTGAGCATGGTATTTCGTGAATGCGGCGGGATTTTCCGTCTTGGTATGAACAAAGTGAGCCCTATACATTGTTTTACATTTTGTGAATATATAGACAATTAACGTGCGAATGACGCGCGGCGCTTCGATGAAAGGACTTGGCTGGGTGATAGCCAGCCGCAGTCAGACTGGTACAATGCCAACCAATCCCGCGGAGTTTTTATAGCCATCCCAAGGGATTCGAGCCCAGCTCATCACGTATGTCCACCGCAGGGTTTGCCCAATTGCAGGCCCATCGAAGAAGCTCAAAAGAGGGCGTGAAAGCATGACGTTGAAACGAGTCACCATGCAGGACATCGCGGATGCCTGCGGGCTGTCTCGAAACACGGTCTCCAAAGTCTTCAATGGTCGTGGCTCCGTACCGGAACCCACTCGCAACCTCGTCGTCGCCAAGGCGCGCGAGCTCGGCTACTACCAATACACCCTGGACGGTGTGACGCGAGAGAAGCAGGGGGGAAACATAGCCCTTCTGGCGCAGCACAAGTTCCTGAGCCATTTCTTTGGCACCAACTTCTTCACGAGCTTCACCAATCATGTCTCTCAGTTTGGATTCACCGTACAGATGTATGAGGTATCCAGCTCGGAACTCACAAAGAGGGAGCTCCCTCCCCTTCTCGACATCGAACAGACTGCAGGGATCGTCGGAATCGAGCTGTTTGACCACTCCTACATCGACATGGTCTGCTCGCTAGACATTCCAACGGTCTTTGTGGACGGGTACTCCCGCGCAGCCATGTCACTGATCCCGTGCGACTTCGTCTCGATGGAGAACATGGCCAGCGAAACGGCCATCGTACGGCACATGATCTCCCATGGGGCACAGCGGTTAGGCTTTGTGGGCGACATCGAGCACTGCAACAGCTTCTTCGAGCGCTGGCAGGGCTTTCGTATAGCGCTCAAAGAGGCGGACCTGCCCATTGATCGAGACCTGTGCATACTCGAGAAGGACAGCGACCTTTACGGTGACACCGATTGGCTGCTAGAGTGTCTCGCAGGCATGCCGACCATGCCGGACG
>CAMYZR010000036.1 GCA_947303905.1 uncultured Atopobiaceae bacterium | reverse complement strand
GTCTCGACGGCCTGGCGTACAGAGAGACGCTACGCGCATGGGAAGAGCGGCTGTTCTCGCTTGCACGCAAAGCGCTTGACGCCGAGGAACAGGCGTATCTGGCTCCGCTTGAGGCCTTTGCAGCAAAGAAGCCCTGGTGGCACGTCAGCTAGCGCGTGCAGACGGGGTGGTTGCGCCACGGGCGCCTCGATACCGAAGCGCTTCAGGTATCCGGCATCGGCAGACTCAACGAGAATGAGGAGCGAAAGCAGGCGTTGCAGCAGGCCATAGAGGTGGAGGAGGCCCGCGCCAGAGCCGCCGAAGATGACGTGAGCATCAAGGCATACTTTGAGAGGTACACGAACGCGGACTTCGACGACGATCAAGTTCGTGACTCAATCCTCGAGTACTTCGTGGACAAGATCTACCTCTACGATGACCATATCGTCATCATCGGTTGCTACTCGGACATCCAACATGAGTTGATGTTTGACGAGTTATATGATGAAAACGATGACTGTAGCACCAGTTTCGTCTACGACCAAAGCCTTGGCACAGGGTTCGCCTACCCCGCGGACGGGGGCACCACGTTAGCGCAGCTCTCCATCTCCGGAGAGCTTTTTTGTTAGGTCAGCCTCCCAAGGAGTCCAACTAGACCTGCCCGCGGATGCGCACCCGTCGTCACGACTCCTGCGCGCTTTCGGCAGTTCCATCCTCTAGCACATGCTGGTACTTGCTGAACCGATAGCGCCGCTTTCTCTGCATTGCCTTCCCGTAATCGATCGCACGCACGGGACAGTTCTGTATGCACGCCATGCAGTGCATGCAGTGGCGCCTGTCCCACACGGGCACGCCGTCCTCCATGCGAATCACGGACAGGGGGCAGACCCGCTCGCACATCCCGCACGAGATGCAGGCGTCGTTGGCCACGAACTTCTTGGTGGGATAGGCGACCTTCTCCCAGAGGTAAATGAACGGCAGCACCAGGCGATACTCGACTTCCGAGACGTGGCGCTCCTCGTACGGGGCCTCGCGCGCAATGACATCTGCGATCTTGGCAACGGCCTCGGGTGCCGCCTTGATTTTCTCCTCGATCGCCTCGGGCTTCTCGTCGGGGGCAAACCCCACGAGGTAGTTCCTCGGCATTACTACCTCGGCGCATCCCCCGAACTCCATTTGCTTTGACGAGAACAGCTCCTGGGCCTGCCGACCCGCAACGCCTGCATAGGATCCCATCGTCACGACCGTGTACGCCTTGCGACTACCCTGCAGCGAGGTGTCCTTGAGGTGGCGATAGATGGGCAACGGCAGGCCGTCCACGTAGACCGGCGCGCACAACACAAAGGGCTTGTCCGAGGCAAGTGGGCTCGTGTCGCCGTTGTGCATGCGTTTCATGAGGTCGACGGCCTCGTCGTCGAGCAGCTTCGCGAGAGTCTTCGCGACAAAGCGGCTGTTGCCCGTCGCGCTGAAGTACATGATCATCGGCATTACCCCCATCTGCCCGGAAAACAGAGGCCTTTTCCCCTCATCGCGTCTGTGCATGCGCCTACATTGTAGGTTTGCGGAACTGTGGACGGTAATTCGTTCAAGAAAACGCGCTACTGTGTAGTCCGTCTTGATTCAGCTTGCCGTAGGCTCCCGGCAGGCGAAGTCGACCAGCACTTTTAACTCCTAGCACACACAGAGTCGGGGCGATGGCACCCCCGCAGGGGGTGCGGACAAAAAGTTGGACGTCCCGAATGTCCTTTTCCCCGACCGGAAGGAACCGCCCCCAAAGGTCGGCTGGCTGCGCTACCATGGAATGCCAGCAACACCAACGAGAGGAACGTCCGTGTCGTTTGATCCGCACAGGGAGGACTACCAGCGCCTGGGCCTGCGCTTCGCGCGCTCGCTCGACGGGCAGGACCCCGCCTCGGCCACGCGTGCCTTTGCGGGCTTCAACAGGCGCTTCTCGCAGAACCGCGACTCCCTGCCCCAGTCCGACGCGGATCGGGCCTTCCATCTGGTTGCCGAGGCCACGACCCTCATCGACTACGAGCTGCCCTTTGCCACCGACGAGCAGGCTGAGGAGCTCATCGCCAAGGGCCATCTCCTCTTGGACGAGGCTATCGCCCTCGACCCTCATTGCCACGACGCCATCCGCATGAAGATAGCCGCCGAGAGCCCCTCGTTCGAAAGCTACTACGACTTTTTGGCACGGACGGCAGACGACGTGCGCGCCCAGTGCGAGGAGGCGCGCGCCAACGCCCACGACGAGTCGCCCGAGCGCGCCTCGCTTGAGGCGGACATCGCCATGCGCCCCTACTACCGCTGGCTCGCCACGCAAGCAGGAAAGGCCGTTATCTGCGGACGCAACCGCGAGGCCATCCGCATCGGCGAGACCCTCCTCGAACTTGACCCGCAAGACGCTGCAGACGTGCGTTTTACCTGCGCAATCGCGTATGCGAAGCTCGAGGACGAGGCTGGGCTCGACCGCTTTGCCGCGCGCACAAAGCCCCTCGTGCGCGCCGGCACCGACGACGCCTGGATGCAGCTCTCGCGCATATCGCTCGCCCACAAACGCCACGACCTGGCCGACGCGCGCCGCCTGCTCACGCGCCTGATCGAGACCTACCCGCACGCGAACGCCGCACTTGCCAGCCAGAAGGAGCTGCCGGACGGCGTCTTCGCGCGGCTTGCCGTGGCTCCCTTCAGCGAGGACGAGCTGATTCTGGCCATCTCCGAAGGCACGGTGCTGCTGCAGGAGGGGCGCGACGACGCGGGTCGCGGGGTGCTTGGCACGTGGATCGTTCGGCAGACGGGGCTTGCCCCGCAGGCAGGAGCCCCGCGATGAACCTGCACGAGGAGCTGATGGAGCGGCTGGCGCGCCGCCGGAGCAACAGGCTGGGCGGACTCTCCCCCGCAGCGTACGCGGAGCTGCTGCTGTCGGTGCGAGAGAACCCGCAAGACTACGTGGACGACCCCTCGGACCAGGCATTCTCCCTGTTGGTGCAGGCGGCAGAGCGCGTGTTTGCCTCGCGCAAGGACGACGAGTTCCGTGACGACGAGCAGTTCGTGCAGGAGCGGGCGAGGCGCATGGAGCGCCTCAGGCGCGACTGTGCGGAGGCGCTTGCGATCGCTCCGGACAGCGCGCACGCGAGGCTCTTCTCGGTGCTGGCGGCTGACAACGAGCCGGACGACCAGCTTGACGCCCTGCTTGAGCTTGATCGCGCATTGGCGGCGGAACGAGGTCCCCTCGCGGTGCCGGAGTCTGGCGACGCCTGGCACGACGTGTTTCTCCGCGGGCGCATGCGCGTGACCGCTGCCATCTCCCGCACCTGCCTCGACTCCGCACGCTATCGCATGTCAAACGACCGGGGGCAGGCACTGCTGGCCGCATCGCCCTCCGACCCGCTGGGCGCACGCCATACCTGCGCGCTCTGCCTGGCGCGGCTCGAGGACGAGGAGGGCTTCGAGGCGCTTGACGCGCGCTTTGGCCGCAGGGGTGACAGCTGGCAGCAACTCGGACGCGTGTTGCTCTTCTACAAGCTGGGGCGCCTGCCTGCCGCGCGCCGTGCGCTTGCGGGCTTTGACCGGCTTTGCGAGGGCGGTGGATACGCGCTGCTCAGGCCCATCATGGTGGACACCTACCTGCCCGACCGCCCGTCGGCCGAGCCGTATTCGTTTGAGGAGGTCACGCTCGCGGTGCACGAGGCAGACCCGATCATCTGCGACGTGCCCGACCTGTGCGCATGGGCCAGCGGGCAGGGCGACTTTGCCGAGCACGCCCGCGCCTTTGCCGAGCGCAACGGCTTCGGCTGGTAGCCCGGGGCGCAGCCCCTCACATCAGACCAGCGCGGCATACTCCTGCGCAAGGAGGCTCGCCACCGCCTCGAGCTGATACGGATGACCCAACTGCGACCCGTCGGAGTCGAACGGCACCACATCGCCCACAAAGTCCGGCAGCTCGACTCCGCGCGGGCACACCACCCAAATCTCGCGCTTCCGCAGGCGGCGCACCTCGTCCTGCGTGAACGCGCGGTACCCAAAGTAGTCGCCGGTATACGAGAAGACGATGGTCAGCTCGTCCTCGGGGGCGCTCAGGATGTGCGCCATCTGATCGGCATAGGCAACGCCCGTATACACGCGCTTGCCCAGAAGCAGCAGGTCAGTCTGCAGGCACAGTGCCGCCGCCTCGGCCTTGAGCAGGCCAAACGCGCTCACCCTCTCATGCGCCCGCACCTCTCGCGCCAGCTCGGCGAGCTTTGCCTGGCTGACGCTCAACGCAGCCTTGCCCAGCGCCCCCGCGGCAGCGTGAGCCCACCTCCTGTGCGCATCCGGTCCCTGCACGCGCTCGAACGCATCCGCCTCCTCGGCAAGGGCCGCCTGAAGCTCCGTGAATCCAGCCAGCCCAACCTCGCGACAGAAGCGCGAAATAGAACCCGTTCCCACCGAGCAAGCTTCCGCAAGCTGCCTTACCCCCATGCTGGCAGCCTCGCAGCGATGCGTGAGCAGGTATTCGGCAATCACCGCGTTGGTCGAGCCCGCTGGCTCGGTAGAGACCACGCTCAAGAGCACGACGGCCAGCTTGCGGTAGATCATGGCGCCCTCCGATGACGTGAAGCCCGACGGCTTCCAAAGACTTGGCCTACTTGCCGCCGACCAGGGCGTAGAGCAGGCGGTTCTTGAACGGCTTGGGATCGATGCCCAGCGCCTCCATGAGCTTGAAGGCAAACGGATACGGGGTGGCGGGGCCCTGGCTGGTAACCACGTTGGCGTCCCACACGGCCACCTCGTCCTCGACGAAGGTCGCCCCGGTCAGCTTAGCGCCGTAGCCGGTGTAGCCCGTCACGCGCTTGCCCTCGAGCACGCCAGCCGCATGGGCGACCGTGGTGCCGGAGCACATCGCGCCGATGAGCTTGCCAGCGCCGTCAAAGCTGCGGAGGGCATCGAGGACATCCTCGCGGGCGATGAGCTTGGCGCCCGCGGTGCGACCGCCCGGCACGACGATGACATCGGCCTCGAGCACCTCCGGACCAAAGGCCGCGTCGGCCTTGACGAGGATGTTCTGCATGCCGAGGACGAACTCGTCCTCTTGGAAGCGATACGTGGTGGCCTCGACATGCGCACGACGAAGCAGGTCGACGATCTGGATGGTCTCGGACTCCTCGAAGCCCTCGATCATGAGCACGGCCGCCTTCTTGGGAGCGTTTCCATCGGGACCAGGCACCTCACAGAGCGGGGCGGGCTCCGCACCCTCGACCTCGGGCTCAGCGAAGGCGTTGCGGTACACCATGCGCTGACGCACGGCCTCGGCGTCGCCGCCCATCAGCTCGACCAGCTTGTAGGAGAAGGCCCAGGCGGTGGCGGGGCCCTGGCTAGTCACGAGGTTGCCATCAATCACGACGACCTCGTTCACCCAGGTGCCGGCCTTGATGATGCCACGCTGACCCGGGTAACAGGTGAAGGTGCGACCTTCGAGCAGGCCGGCCTTGTCGAGCGCGACCGGGGCCGCACAGATGGCTGCGACCCACTTGCCTGCGTCGAGCATGCTGGCCACCTGGCCAAGCAGCAGCTCCGAGCCAGCCATGGCGTCCACGCCACCATAGCCGCCAGGAAGGACGACCATGTCGTAGGTGTCGGAGAGCGCGTCGTCGAGCACCGCATCGCAGCGGAAGACGGTCTTGTGACCGCCGGTGATTTCGAGGGAACCAAGGCCCACGAGGTCGCAGGCCAGCTCGGCGCGACGGAAGACGTCGGCAATGGTGAGGGTCTCTCCCTCTTCGCAACCGGGTGCGGCGATAACGGCAATGCGCTTCATGACGGCTCCTTTTGTTGTGCTCTTGGACAATTCTATCCTAGGGCCCAACCACCCAGCCTCAAAGCTGGTTCCAAGACACGGAACACTGCAGGTAGGAGGGCTGTCCCCGCACAGGATGCCGCCGGTTGGCTACGCCAGCGCCGCCTTGACCAGCTCGGCAATCCCCTCGGCGGTAAGCCCTGCGCGCTCCAGAAGGTGCTGTGGCGTATCGGCATCCAGGTACTCGTCCGGCATGCCCAGCCTCAGCACACGCGGCGCGCCGACGACGCCCGACAGGTGCTCTGCGACCGCGGAGCCAAAGCCACCCTGCACGCCATGGTCCTCCACCGTCACCACCAGGCGCTTGCCCGCGAGCCCATCCAACGCATCCGTGTCCAGAGGCTTGACCACGGCAAACTCGATCACGCTCGCCTCGACGCCCTCCTGGGAGAGGCGCTCGGCCGCCCGCAGTGCCTCTCCGGCAAGCGGTCCGGTGGCGAGAATCGCAACCTGCGCGTCCGCACCCACGCGCAGCACCTCGGCCTTGCCGAACTCCCGCCGCACGCCCTGGGCGTGAATGCACATGTCCGTCGCATACTGACTGACGCGCACGTACGCGGGCCGCGGCGCAGAGGCCAGCTCCTCCAGCACCGACGCGAGCTCCACGTTGTCTGCGGGGCAGACGACCGTCACGCCGGGAATCGTGCGCACGCAGGCGATGTCCTCGAGCGCCATGTGGCTCGCGCCGAGCGCACCGGCCTCGCACCCTGCCGATAGCCCCACGAGGATCACCGGTGAGCGCATCATGCCCAGCATCACGCGCACCTGGTCGAGCACGCGCGAGGTGATGAAGGTGGCATACGACGGTGCCAGCACGTGAAAGCCCTCGTTTGCCAGCGCGGAGGCAACCTCCACCTGGCTCTGCTCGGCAATGCCACACTGCACAAAGGCGCTGGGTAGCTCCTCGCGCATGGCGTCGAGGTTCAGGCGCCGTCCGTAGTCGGACACGACCACGGTGAGCAGCGGGTCGTTCTTTGCGATGCGAGCCATCGTTTCGCCGAAGACGACCTTGGCGTCAAGGCCGCACACGCGCAAACCCTCACTCTGCATTGGCGAGCACCTCCCTGCGCGCTGCCTCGAGCTCCTCCACCGCGCGGCGATAGCCGTCATCGTCCAGGCATCGGTCGTGCCATTTGACGTCGTTTTCCGCACAGGAGAGGCCCTTGCCCTTCACCGTGAGCGCGATAACCGCAAGCGGGCGCTCGGAGCGCAGCGAGAGCACCTCTGCCAGCGCCTCCACGTCATGGCCGTCCACGACCTGCACGTCAAAGCCGAACGCTGCGAACTTGGCGGAGAGCGGGCCACTGTCCAGCACCTGCGACGTGGGCCCATCCAGCTGCAACCCGTTTGCGTCGATGACCGCAACCAGCGAGCCCAGACTGTTGTGGCCGGCAAACGACGCGGCCTCCCAAACCGAGCCCTCGTCGCACTCGCCGTCGCCCATAACACAGAACACGCGCGAGGCAAGCCCCTTGCGGCGCGCGGCGAGCGCGAGGCCGACCGCGTACCCCAGGCCCATGCCCAGGCTTCCGCCCGAGAGCTCGATTCCCCGCTCCACGCAGCGCTTGGGCTGCTTGCCGATGATGGCACCGGGCCCCAGCATGCCGCGGTCGAGGTCCTCCTGCGTGAGAAGGCCCGCCTGAGCCAGTGCCGGCCAGAGCGCCAGCGATGTGTGTCCCTTGGAGAGCACCAGGCGGTCGCGCTGCTCCCAGGGCGTGCCGTCCACGCCCGTGTGCATGACACCGCTCAGGAGCACGGCCATGATCTCGGCGCACGAGAGGCTCCCTCCCAGATGGAAGGGCATGTCGGGATAGTCGCGCGCGAACTCGATCACCTGACGGCGGACCTCGATGGCGCGCAGCGCAAGATCGATGCCAGAGACGCGCGCGCTCTTGCGCGTGACCTCCGGATTCGTTCTTGTCTCGGTAGCTACCGATTGCATGCGTCTGGCCTCTCTATCGGCAAGGGGGCCGCATGCGCAGCATGCGACCATCTAAGCAGGTATACGAAGAAATTGAAGTCCCAGCTCACGCAAGATGGCCGCATCTCGCACGGCCGTCTGCGTGAAGGTCGGCCCGACGCGAGTCGAGCCGCAAATATGCTGGTAGGGGCGGCGGGGTTCGAACCCGCAAGCCGTAAGGCGGAGGATTTTAAGTCCCCTGCGTCTGCCAGTTCCGCCACGCCCCCAAGCGCAGCGATGCTGCATGTGTACAGACTACACCAGTGAGGTGAGCTCTGGCTCCCACGAAACGGGTGAGAGGCCTTGCCCACACACGCCGTCCACCGTCAGGGCGAGGCCAAAGAGCAGGTCGCTCTCGCTGACCGTCAGGCGATCGAAGCCGGTGGCGCGCATGAGCTCGGAGACCGCGACCGTGCCGCCCAGAATCACGCGTGCGCGCTTGGGCTGCAGCCCCGGCAGGGCGGCGCGCTCGGCCACCGTGATCTGCGCCAACTGTCGCTCGAGCCCCTCCACCTGCGCACGCGTCATCTCGTGCAGATGCACGTAGGAGGAATCGTAGGGCTCCAGCTTCGCATCGACGGCCACCAGGCTCGTGACCGTGCCACCCGTCACCACCAGACGCTCGGCTCCCGCCTCGCGAAGGCCCAGATCGCGCACCGTATCGTCGAAGTACTTCGCCGCAAAGGCATGTGCGGCAGCCAGGTCGTCGGCGGAGGGTGGGTCACCCGCGCTCAGGAAGCGCTCGGTGATCCGGCGGCACCCGACGTCAACCGAGCGAATCGCCCGTGCATCGAGCCCATCGGCCGTGAGCATGCCCAGCGCCAGCTCCGTGGATCCGCCGCCGTTGTCCGCCACCAACACCAGATGTCCCGGGAAGTCCTGGCATGCGCCCAGAAGCGTGAGATTGCCCTCCACGTTGCCAGGGATGACCTGCGCCTTCAGGCCGCGCTCGGCAAACTCCGCCAGCAGGTCGTCGGAGTTGCTCGCATCGCGCGCCGCGCTCGTGAGCGTGCAGCAGATGACCGGCGCCGCCATCGAGCGCGCCTCGTCCAGATAGTCGTCGACGCAGGCGAGCACGCGCTCGCGCGCTCCGTCGCATAACCGACCCGTCTGCGTGAGGTTCTCGCCCAAATCGACGATGGTCGAGCGTTTGTGGAGGTGCTCGACACGCCCTTCGACCACGTCGGCTACCGCCAGACGACAGGTGACCGTTCCGATGTCAATGCAAGCGACGCGTCCCATCCGAGCCTCCGTTCTGGCGAAGTGACAAAACGTCCGACAAGGCGCACCCTGTCGGACGCGATCACGCGGGTCATGCCCCCTTCAGTTGTAACACACCTGCTAGGCCGCGGGATCGTAGCCAAACAGCGAATCGAGCAGGCGAATGTACCAGACACGCGTG
>CAMYZR010000035.1 GCA_947303905.1 uncultured Atopobiaceae bacterium | reverse complement strand
ATACTACGCCTGTGGGTCGTGCTCTACAACGGAGCCGGTGGGCGCGTCGTCGGTGCCGTCAAACTCGTCGTCCCACACCGGCGCGGGAGCATCCTCTGCGGCAAACGGCGGCACGGGCACAGCTGTTGCGGGAGCGGGAGCAGGAGCAGGCAGCGACACGTTGTCCTGGGGACCCAGCTGGCCGTAGCGCAGCTCCTCGTACAGCGCGGCATCGGTCATCTTCTTGTACGGCGAGGCATAGAAGATGGTGACGAGGCCCAGCGTGGGGATGGCCAGCAGGTACCAACCAATGAAGGAGAGGTCGAGCACGAAGGCGCGCCACTTGTTGCCGGTCATCATACGCTTGCTCTCGGCGAAGGCACGGTCCTTGGTCATGGTGGGATCGTCAGCCAGCAGGTACGGGATCATGCGGTACTCGTAGGCTTTCACGATGCCAGGGACGATGAGCAGCAAGGCCCAGAGAAGGGTGTAGATGTCGCGCCAGAACATGGTCTTGACCGTCTCGCGATAGTTGTTGTCAAAACCGAAGGCAACCTCCTTGACCTCGGCCTTCTGGTTGAGGTTACGCGTGAAGAAGCGCGCGGTACCCACCTCGACCGGATTGGCAAGAAACGCCTCGATGGTGAAGGCGATGGCAAGCACCACGATGGCGATCACGAAGACGACACCTGCGACCGCAAAGGCTTCGGCCGGCGAGAGGGTCAGGTGGAAGGGGCTCACGTCCTCAGTGATGCTCTCCGGTCCGCTGTAGTCATCGAGGAGGCTGTTGATCTCGTCGATGGGAGGATTGTCCGGATCGGTCATATCGATCTCGTCAAAGTCCTCCAGCATCTGATCGACCTCGGTGGGGGTCATCTCATAGGTAGTCTCGTTGGGCTGATACGCATAGTCGGACGCACGGCCTCCGCTGGCCGCTCCAACGGTGCCGGCCCCGCTGCAGACGAGCGTGAACACCAGCGCGACGAGCACCGTCTTCCAGTAGTTGAGGTGCAGGGTTTCCTTGGCCTTGGCCTTGAGCTCTTTTCTGGTCCACATGATGTCCTCCTTGATGTGCAGACCGCATTTGCTTTGTATGGCTCAAGAATAGGAGGCCAACCTTTCTGGGACCTTGCATCCAACCTTTCGGTTTCCTTAACGTTCTGCGGGACAGGAGGATAGGGCGGGTCACACGGCCTGAGCCCCAAAAAAGTGCGCACTTTAGCAAGACTATTCGGACTCTTGTTATGAAAGTCCGAATAACCGCGAAGTAATGCGCACTTTTGGGGAGGGAGATCCCCTGTTTCCCCAACCTTTTGCGAGTCGGACGAGACCCTCTCAGAGCTCGAACTCGTACCAGCCAAAGGCATTGACCAGCCGCGTTCCGCTGGGATGGACGCGCTCGCGGTCTATCATTCCGTAGTCGAGATGCACGTGTCCATGCAGCATGATCTGCGGGTGCAGCCAGTCGAGCAGACCGTTGAACGCGTCGAAGCCCCGATGGGGCCCATCGGGCAAGTCGCCGTGACCCCGTGGCGGCGCATGGGTCACAAGGACATCGATGCCGCCGGTCAGGTATGCACGCAGGCCGAGGCTCACGGCCTTGTGGCGCATCTCCCCCTGGCTGTAGCCCACGATACCATCCCGGTAGTCGAGCGAGCCCTCGAGCCCCGCAATGCGCAGGCCGTCGATGCGCTCGATCCGTCCGTTGAGGTCGGTGCCTCCTAGGTGCGGGTCGTTCTCGTACCTCACGTCGTGGTTGCCGCGCACGTACAGAAGCGGTGCATTTGCAAGCGTTGCCACGCAGTCCAGATAGGACATGCCCAGGTCTCCGCACGAGATGACAAGGTCGTACGTGACGGAGCCACGCTGGGTCAGCCGTTCGAGAAGCAGTCTGTCCTCCACGTCCGCGACAGCCAGGATGCGCATGGCCGTCCCTCCCCTAGTCGCTTTCGGCGTCGGTCTCGGGCGAGAGTATGCCGGAGGTGGCCACGACGCTCGCCGCCGCCTCGGAGAGCTCCCAACTCTTGGGCAGGCGTCCCACCACGTTCTCGTTCAGCCATCGCATGGAGGCGATCTCCTCGTTGGCAAGGCGCGGCGACCCCTCCTCGCACACCACGACGCCCTTTTGCGCCACCAGCATGCCCTCGAACGGATGCAGGCGGCCTTCGACAAGCTCACGTCGCAGGGTCTGCACCAGGCGCCGCTGGCCTGTGGCCAGCCCGTCGCTCAGATCGAGCCTCACCACGTCAGCGGACATCCCCCACCAGTAGTTGAGCGCGCGGTCGTGGTGGGCGCTGCCCTCCTTGCGCCAACGATCGTCCTGGATGGAGCGCACGATGAGCTCGTAGTAGCGACCCCAGTCCCACACAGGAACCGCCACGCGCTCCGAGCCCTTGCTGCGATGCAGGCACGTGAGGCCGTAGGGTTCTTCCGGATCGAGCGGATTGGGATAGTCGCGTCCAGCCAGCACGCGCACGTCATCTTCCTCGAGTTCGCGTCGCCAGTCATAGGCCTCGGCGGAGGCCCACTTGAGATGCACCGTGCAGTACGGGTCCACCATGGACGCGCCGATGGCGAACGCATTGACCTCGGCCACGCTGCCGAAGATGGGCGAGTTGGCAAGGTAGCCCACGCGATGGTTCTCTGCCATGCCCGCGGCAAGCGCACCCATGAGGAACTTGGCCTCATACATGCGCGCATAGAAGGTGCGTACCGCGCTTGACGAGAGGTTGATCGAGCAGTTGATAAAGATCTTGTCGGGACGCAGCAGAGCTGCCCTGCGCGTCTGCTCCATTTGACGTGGCGAGGCGGTGACGATGACATCCGCCCCGTCAGCGAGGGCCTCCTTGACGGTGCGGTTGAAGTCCGCATCCGAATCCCTGTTGCAGAAGGAGCTTGTCACCACGGCATCGCCGAGACGCTCCTGGAGGTCGAGGCGGCCACGCTCGTGCAGGGCGGTCCAACCCGAGACGGCCGGGTCACGGTCGTAGACAAAGGCCATATGAAGCCCCTTCGCACGCCTGATCCCGCGTGCGATGCCCTTGACCGAGGAGACCACCTTCGTGGGCGGCTCGGGCGGATTCTCGATATAGGCGATAGCGTCTTCCTGCGAGGCCACCACCAGCTCGCCCCAGAGGCGCGCCACGCGCAGGTCCATCTCGCGGTCCGACACGCCCAGCGGTTTGGCGGTGGCATAGGCCTTCACGTACGTGAGAAACGCATCTGCCACGGTCTGCGAGAGCATGTCGCCGCCTCGTGCACGGTAGGAGCGGGCGAACTGATACAGCGTCGAGGTCAGACGGCGCACCACATCCTCGGGCCACGGTTCGTCGAGCGTCTGGCCCAGAAGCTCGGCCAGCTTTTCGTAGCCGCCCTCGCTCGAGAACTCGATTCCGTATATGGGTGCCACGCGATAGAAGCGCACGAACTCGTGATAGATGCGGATGGCCTTGTCGCCGGAGGGTGAAGGCATCACACGCGTGATGCTGGCCGTGATGGTTGGCGCGTCAAAGGAGCGCAGCACCGAGACGCGCTTGTTGCCCTCCTGGACATAGAAGCGCTGCAGGTACTCGTAGACCACCACCGGGTCGCGAATGCCCTCGTCAACCTGTGCGTCATAGAGCCTGCTCCACTTTGCGGCAAACTCGGTGTCAGCATCCGCGATGGGCAGGAAGCTGTACGAGAAGACGTTGGATCTGGCGCGGGTCTTGGTGCCCACGACAAGCTCCATGGGAATCTCGCGCACCCCCACGGGCACCTCGCCCGCCCCATGGCTGTCACCGAGCAGATCGTCCAGCGCAGGAAGATAGGGATAGCGACCGTGCGCGACGGCTTCGCTCACCTCGCGCCGTCCGCGCTTGCACGCCTTGCGATAGTCCTCGATCATGGCGGTCCACCTTCTCAAAGACCAGTACCTATCCGACTCTAACAGATCGGATAGGTGCTGGGTATGAAACTACACGAGCATCCGCTTGAGAGACGACATTGTCTGGCCGCTCGCCAGCCCTAGGCCATAGGTACTCGATCCGTTAATCGGATGAGATATCCCGCTGTAGAACACGTAGTATCGACCACTCTCATACAAAAGGCAGCTACGGTAAATGCCCTTGCTGTCCCAAGCGCTTGTACCAGAGGAGGGCTTAAGCACTACGGTCGGAGTGCTCCACTTTGTAATGCCATTCTTTGATGTCGAATGCCAGAGACACATACGGCTATGGTCGGAATAGTCATCAGCGGCAGAGAGCAACGCTTCGTAACCCTTTGACGTTTTCTCGACGTCAAGGTGCCACGTCTTGAGCGAAGTCTGCTTGAAAGGAATGGCTATCTCCTGCGCTCTCTTCCAAGTCTTGCAGTCCTTCGACTCCGTATAGTGAATGGTTCCATTCCCATCAGCGACATACCACATGCGGTAGAGACCGTTCTCGTACATAACGGCAGGACTGAGGGCGTCACTGTGCTTTATGCCGGAATTGCTTATGACCTTGCGCGAGGCACTCCACGTTGTGCCGTTCTTCGAAGTTGCCCGATAGATGGCGTAAGTGTCGTAGTCCTTGCGTCGCCAAAAGAGTTCGAGGCTCTTCGTGTCCTTATTGTAGAGCAGGTGGGTATCGGAGTTGTACCGAAGCGAAGTGCCGTCATTGTGCATGTCGTCGATTGGGTTGCGCAGTCTCTTGGGCACGACCCAATGGACCATATCATTGCTTGCACAGATGCATGGGTCCTCGTAAGAGCTGTCATGATTGGGATAGGGTGTATACGCCATCCAGTATCGGTATCCGTTCCATGACTTGGTAAACGCCACGACCTTGGGGTGATATGCCTGGTAACTCTCGCCCTTGCCATACCAATTGGTCGGAATCTTGAGCTTCGATGCGCTTGTTGACTTCTGGCCAGACGAGGTCTCGAGCCCGAGCAACCAAGAGCGTGAGGTGTCATTTGTCTTTTTATACACAGCAAGGTTGGCCTTGTTGACCGCACTGTTGTTTTTGACACCCAATTGCAATCCGCTCGCCGCTGCGATTATCTCATGGCCATTGCGGTCGGCAAGGATGCGCACAAACCAGTATTGGGCCGCCGTATTGTTCTTACGCCAAAATCTAACGTTCGCTCCACTCGATTTGCTTCCACCTTTGACATCTAGGACATACCGACGAGAAGAATTGGAAGCAATCACGTAATACCCAACACTCGGATCCCAGTCAAAAAAGAGGTGTTGCCAGGAGCTCGACTTCTGATTTGTTCCAAGATTGGCGTTAGTGCCACTCCCAACGGTACGCGCGGCAGGCTCAGCCACAAGCGACTTGTTCTTCTTGTTGGCTACCGTATAGGAGTCTTCCAAGATGGATTCGCAGGGAGACATGAAGACGAACGATGCGGAGTTCTTCGACGAACCCTTGACCGCGACAAGGGTGCTGCCCCTCTTCGCCGTAGACCCAAATCCCAGCACAAGTTGCTTGTTGGCGAGGTTGACGAATCGGTAGCCCTTAGCGTTCGCGTCATAGGAAATGCTCCACTTCTGCAAAGCGCTACTCGAGGGCTTCGACAGCTCCACCATCGCGCCAGCCTTTGCAGATTTAGGCTGCAGCACGTTGCCCGACAGGGCACTGGTGATCCGATAAACCCCATTGCCGCAAGAAACAAGCGAGAATCGCTGGGCGATGGTATCGTTCGCACCGTACGCCTGAACGGCAGTGCCTACAGACACATTTCCGCCCCGCATGTCGAGCACGAGACCCTGTCCAGCCAACTTGAGAATGACGGCATCAGAGGTGAGGAGTCTCGAATTCGCAATCTTGCGGTAAGCACGCCTCCAGAGCGTCGTTTTGTCAGGAGAACTGGTGACGCCTGATGAGGCGGGGTAATTGAAAGCCTCTCCCTTGACGAGCCATCCTCGAGCCGCCTTGTTCGAATAGCTGTATAGCGCAACGTTTGTAGCAGCTTCAGTTCTGTTGCCTGGCATTCCAAGCTGAAGGCCGCTCTTTGCAGAAAGCGCTTCATAGCCCTTGCTATCTGCACAGGGACGGATCGTCCAGTACTGGGCAAAAGAATCAGCCTGGTTATACAGTCGCACGTTGGCTCCAGACTTCACGCCACCGTCACTGGCATCAAGCACATAGCCACTCGATACTGCACTGGCAATTCTGTAATAGCCGACACGTGGATTCCACTTTAGGATGAAGCGTTGAGCAAAGCTGTTGTTCTTCTTCCAGAGTTGGACATTCTTGTTGTTGGCAGCCGTGCCTCCGGCTACGTCAAGAGCAACCTTCTCGTTCTGCTTGCTCCGAAACTCGTATATTCCGCTCTTCAAAGTCGGCGTGGCACAACTCAAAGCCGTTTCCGACATGTGCTTCGTATCCTGTAGGACGATTTGCGCACCTGCCTTCGCACTTGTCACGCCGATACCCAGCGTTGAGTTGGAGGCACACACAATGCGATAGAACCGTCCAGAATCGTCTGCCACAAAACGCCAAGTCTGGATGAGCTGCTTCGAGATGCTTGCGAGAAAGAGCTTTTGTCCCTTTTTGAGCGCCTTACTTGAAAGGACAAGATCGTTATTCTCGGCCGCTACGATACGATAGGCCCCCTTACCCGCAGACGACAGCAAGAACCGCTGCATGATTTTGTTGTTAGGCGCATTTAGCTGCAATACCGCCCCGGACTTTGCCGTCGCTCCAGCATACGCGAACACCAGGTTAGTACCTTTAATCCGCAGCAATGCGGCCGTCTTACTGGCGTCCTTTGGAGTCGAGTTCCGTTTATAGATTCGCGCAAATGGAGTGGTTGTTTTCGACGAGGAACTGGTTGCAGCTGTAGTTGCAGCTGATAGAACCTTCAAATCAGAGGCCGTGGAGGAAGTCCTTGTCTCGGAAGACGATGTCGTAGTCGCAGCCGAAGCGATTTGGTCTTCAGGCTCCTCAGACCCCGAAGCATCCGTCTGCGGAGAATCGTTCTGGAGCTCATACCCATCGGACTCGGACGTCTCGGCGCCAGACGCTTGGCTGTCGGACTCGGACGTCTCGACGCCAGACGCTTCATCGTCGAGCGCCTGGTCGTCGGATTCGGGCGTCTCGGCATCGGGCATCCGGTCTTCCATGCCTTCGCTAGTGTCAGTGACAGAAGACCCCTGGTTGCTTGAGTCTATACACGCCTGATTCGCCAGTTCTCCCTCATCAGGAGTCTCAGCATTGGCAGAATTGGATGTCATCTCATCTTCCTGCACCTGCTGAGCCATAGGGGATTCATCGACTTGCGTAACCTCAGGGTCTTTCGATTCTGGGTCGAGCCCTTGTTCGGAGACGACTGACTCGGCCTCGTCAACAGATGTGCCAAGCCCTTCGGCCATCGCTTAATTCGCCGGGTACTGTCCGCAGACCTGAAGGATTGTAATGTTTGCGGCTTTAGCCACACGGTCTAGCATTGGTTACCTCTTAGGATCATGAGAGAGTTGAACTGCAATCCCATCATAATCAAGTTCTTCTTATAGGGCGGCAGTGGCGCGACGTAGCACACGACGAGAACAACTGGAACCGAAGACCCAACTCCATGGATTGCATGGACACGAGTCTACGTCGCAGATGTCCTCGCCGATCAAAGGAACCGTTCCCTATGTTCGGGCTATGCCCTGCGTCTGCTGGCGCTACGCGGTCTCGATGCTGGCCGCGTCCTGCAGGCCGAGCAGCTCCACCGCTTCTTCGCGCATCTTGTACTTCTGAATCTTGCCAGCCTCGTTCATCGGGAAGCCCGTCACGAAGCGCACGTACTCGGGCACCTTCTCCTTGGCCACGCGGGCGCGGCAGAACTCCTTGACCTCCTCCTCGGTGGCCGTCTCGCCGTCCGCCAGGATGATCTCGGCCAGCACGACCTCGCCGTACACCTTGTCGGGTACGCCGATGACCTGCACGTCCTTGGTCTTGGGGAAGGTGTAGAGGAAGTCCTCGATCTCCTTGGGGTACACGTTCTCGCCGCCGCGGATGATCATGTCCTTGACGCGGCCGGTCACGCGGAAGTAGCCGTCGGGCTGGCGCAGCAGGATGTCGCCGGAGTGCAGCCAACCATCCTCGTCGATGGTGGCCGCCGTCGCCTCGGGCATCTTGTAGTAGCCCTTCATCGTGTTGTAGCCGCGGCTGCAGAACTCGCCCGGCTCGTCGTCGCCCAGCTCGACGCCGGTCTCCGGGTCGATGATCTTGCACTCCACGCCAAAGATGGGCAGACCGACGGTTGCCACGCGCTGCTCGAGGGTGTCGGTGGTCTTGGACATCGTGGTCGCCGGGCTCGCCTCGGTCTGGCCGTAGGTGATGCAGATGTCGCGCATGTTCATCTTGTCGACGACCTCGCGCATCTTCTCGATGGGGCAGGGGCTGCCTGCCATGATGCCGGTGCGCATGTGGGAGAAGTCGGTCTCCTCGAAGGCGGGATGGGTGTTCATCATGGCGATGAACATGGTCGGCACGCCATGGAAGCAGGTGATCTTCTCGCGCGTGATGCAGGCCAGCGACTTGCGCGGCGAGAAGATGGGGATGGGACTCATGGTGACACCGTGCGTCATCGATGCGGTCATGGCCAGCACCATGCCGAAGCAGTGGAACATCGGCACCTGGATCATCATGCGCTCGCCGGTGGAGAGGTCCATGCAGTCGCCGATGGCCTTGCCGTTGTTGACCACGTTGTAGTGCGTGAGCATGACGCCCTTGGGGAAGCCGGTGGTGCCAGAGGTGTACTGCATGTTGCAGACGTCGTGCTTGTCGATGGCGGCGCAGCGACGCTCGACCTCGGCCTGCAGGTCCGGCGTGCCCATCGCCAGCGCCTCGCCCCAGCTGTAGCAGCCCTGGTGCGGGCCGTCGATGGTGATGATGTTCTTGAGGAACGGCAGCTTTTTGCAGGTCCACTCCCCCGCGTTGGCGCCGACGATCTGCGGGATGAGCTCGTCGATGATGTCGAGGTAGCTCGTGCCCTTGTACGCGTCGATCATGACGAGCGTGTGGGTGTCGGACTGCCTCAGCAGGTACTCGAGCTCGTGGATCTTGTAGGCGGTGTTGACCGTGACCAGCACCGCGCCGATCTTGACCGCGGCCCAGAAGGTGAGGTACCACTGCGGCACGTTGGAGGCCCAGATGGCCACCTTGTCGCCAGGCTTCACGCCCATGGCGATGAGCGAGCGGGCGAACTCGTCCACGTCGTCACGGAACTGCGGATACGTGCGCACGTAGTACTCGC
>CAMYZR010000034.1 GCA_947303905.1 uncultured Atopobiaceae bacterium | reverse complement strand
TTGGTAGAGAGCGTAGCCTGCATATCTTCGCTCGAGAATTCCTCCACCAGGGTCTGGAATCCCTCGACACGCGTCATGTTGATGAGCCACGATTGCAGCGACAGTGTATCGAGTACCCCATCACTCAGCTTGTAGAAGTTCGCCTTTCGCGCGGAGCGTACCACGGGAAGGCTACCGTTTGGCCCATCCACAAAGAGTTGGTAGGGCCTAGATGCCGTCAACCTTTCTATTGGCACCTCAAAGGTGCCGTCCGCTTTAGGGAGAAGGTCTACCACATCACGAGCTTCCTTCGTGGTATGTCCCAGCGACCCTAGATACAACCTGTCGCATGCATGCCCAAGCGTAAGAATCGGATGCCCACCGACGTTCTTGATGTTGGTGACGGTATTGCCGTACGGCTCGAACAGGAGCTGCACCTCACCTGCTGGGCTATAGTGCAGCACCACACGGCGATCTGCAACGAGGGCCGCATTTTCGTCGTGTTCGGATGCGAGACCAATGGGATTGAGTAGGGCAATTTCACCTGATCCGAAGCGGTTTTCATACCTGACGAAGACGCTCCAGATACCGGACTTTTCACTCTCGACAGCAGCTACGGTCTCTTCGTCGATGATCAGCTTGAAGCCATAGCCAAGGGACTCGTAATGCCTCGTCTCATTGGTGAGGGGATCGCGCTTGGTTCCCATAGACCGGTCGATCCAACCCAGCTCGTGAGGCTCTGCCTTTATCTCCACGCAGGTACCCGTCAGGTTGTTGCGCAGATAGGCGCTATAGGTCTGCTCACCTTTAGCCATATTGACACGATGCCAACTGATGGCACCAATTAGGTCCATAGATCCTGCACGGGACGCCGTACTCGAGATGCAAACCTTACGATATCCTGGGACAATCTCCCCCGTGATGTCACGCGGATACGACTTGCAAGGTGACTCCTGCGGCCAGACGGCCAGCAACCGTCCCTCGTGCTCCTCAACCGGCACCGCATAGTAACCATTCTTCTGATAGTCAATCGCTGCGCTGATGCCATCTAGGTCGCGATTAATAAGACAGGAGATCTTTTCCCGGTTAATGACGGGAATCTCTTCGAGGGCCGACTGGTCAATCGAATCCCGCACATAAGCACCTAAGAGATCAAAGAACGTTTCGGCCTCTTCCTTGCTCATGGCTGGCATCTCGTTAATGAAAGCGATGAGGTCTATTGTCAACGTCTTGACCTGCCAAGCGTGGCGGATGGCATCGGATTGGTTGGTCTTCTCGAAGAAGTCCTTAACCATGCCAAGCACTGTAAGACGATCTGCCAGATTCTTGGTCTCACTATTGCGTTGGGTAATGGAGAGATTTGATCCTTCGCGAATGCGCCAAAGATACCCAATCCTGGGAACGAGCGAGACGCGACGTGCGAGGCAATAGAGAGGGATGATGACGGGAATGTCCTCATACAGAAGCCCCTTAGGGAACTCCAGTCCGCTCTGCAAGAAGAACTCGCGACGATATAGCTTGTTCCACGAGGTTGTGTCATAGAGTAGCTGAAGGGAATCACTGAGACACGTAGTGGTCGGTGTGCCATCATAGGCCTTGGCGTGCAGCGGTGAGGGCCAAGCCTTCTGTGAGTTCATCCTTCCCACATTGCAGGACACCACATCGCTGTCATCACGACGCGCTGCGGCGAGCATGTCCCGGTAGATTCCCGGAACGATGATGTCATCGGAGTCGAGGAAGCAGATGTATTCGCCCCGTGCGAAAGGAATACCATAGTTGCGCGCATCGCTTAAGCCGCCGTTTTCCTTGTGGTAGCACGTGAAGCGCTCATGCGTACGGGCGTACTCTTCCGCCATGTCGCCGCTGATGTCGGTCGATCCGTCGTCGACCAGAATGACCTCGAAGTCGATACCTTCTTGAGCATCAATCGAGTCGAGACATTCGATGAGATACTCTTTGACATTGTATATAGGAACGATAATGCTGAGATCCACGAACTTGCCTTTCAACGTTGGTGCTTTGTTCGTTACTTAAACAAAGCGAGCCTCATTCGTCTCGAAACTTCAAACGATCACACCACTACTCTCGCTGATTGTTCGAACTCGGCTCGCTCGTATTGTTTAACCAAGCGCTTTATACTCTTTAACACAGGATATAATAGCGTCTGCTAATACCTACATATACTGCTCTTCTTCATTGTGACACCTAGTGGCTATCGTAGTAGTCGCAGGCGCCCTCAATATCACCCTGATAGACCGCTGATCCTTTCTGCAGCACGATGCCCCTCGTACAGAACTGTTTCGCCTGTTCAGGCGAATGGGTAACGAAGAGAACGGTAAGGTTCTCCTTTTCCATGATGGACTTGACGCGCTCCTCACACTTCTTGCGGAATCGCTTGTCCCCGACCGAAAGAGCCTCGTCGATCACAAGGATGTCAGGATTGATGGATGAGGCGAATGCAAAGCCAAGTCGAGCTTTCATTCCGCTTGAATAGGTGCGGATTGGCTGATCGATGTACTCTCCGAGCTCAGAGAACTCATGCATCTCGGGTATAAGCGTGTCGGTCTCTTCGCGGCTGAAGCCCCACAGTTGGCAGCGCATCTCTAGGTTCTCTCGGCCTGACAAATTGTTATCAAAACCAGCTGAGAGCTCGAGCAGTGCAGAGATACGTCCATGGACTTCAATTTTGCCACGCGTCGGATAGCACACGCCCGTAATCATCTTAAGGGCCGTCGACTTGCCAGCACCGTTAAGGCCGAGTAGCGCAAGAGAGTCTCCACGTCTTACCGTAAATGACAAGTTGTCAGTCGCATTGACAGACTTATAAGCAACCTTCCGTGAAAATGTTCCTAGGAGCCGCTGCTTGTCCGTCTTATAAAGCTTGTACGTCTTATAAACGTTCTCAAACCTGACCGCAACAGGATTGGATGCATCACGGTCACGGACAATGCGCGCATCGCCCTCACCGGCCCAACTGATACTCTCGTTCTCGGAGCTTGCAGCTCTCATAGCGCGCAGTTTCAGCGAGTTCTTATCAGCCTTAGAGGACATCGGGCACCTCCTTGTGCAAGCGTCGATAGCTGTGCATGGCGAGTATTGTCACCAGAACACACATGAAAAGGTAGCAACCGAGCGCCTTGGGCTGCTGCCAGATCCACTTCTGGTCGATAAAGCAATCGCGTACGGCTCTGCACCCCCATGAGACGGGATTGAAGTTCATGATCGTCCTGAATATGTGGGGAGACTTATCGAGCTGAAACAGCACGCCGGAAAGCCAGAAGAACGGAGTCGTGAGCGTACCGATCAGTTTTGCGAAGTCGCGCGATATAGCAGAAAGTGGTGAAAGCCAAATCGACCACATCACCCAGAAGTACATCATCAGTACAAACACCAGTGGTAGTTGAAGAAGGTAAATCGTCAACTTGATACGCAAGAGAGCGCACATCAAGATAGTGAAGGCCATTGGCATGATGTCGCTCTTTGGCACGGCAGGCTTCAGGGAAAAACGCCTGCCGCCATCCACAGGAGGAATGGCATACCATTAATAGAAGATGCGGTGCGCATACCAATTGCAAACGTGAAGTAATAGACTCCAATATAGACGGCCGGCTTGACAAAGAGCCAGATCCAGCCCAGAGCTGCACCGCGATACGTCTTAACAAGATCGATTTTTGCAAGTTCCCACGCTTGCCTGCGCCAGACCCAATTGTCGTGCAAAACTTGTAAGAACGTCTTTGCTAAACCAAACAATGATGCCTCCCATTTTCAAGCTAGCGCTCTCAATCATACAAGTACCCAAACACCAGCAGGCGCGACATGGTTGAATGCCATGGTATTGCCAAACCCCTATCACACGCGAGAACAAGCACGCACGAGAGTTTGGCGGACGAAGATGTCGATCATATCCAGCGTCACAAAGAATGCAAGGCTGAAAAACACGCCTGCGGCAATAAAGGCGAATTGCCCATACTGCTCAAGGGTAAGGTAGAGGATGTCATACGAGACTTGGTGCCATCCCTTTGAGAAGAGAGCCTGCAGCACATAGAAACCCAGCATCCCAGAGGTCATAGTGGTAATGGCACGCGAGAGTCTTGGGTGCCGATTATTTCCATCGGCGGGCAGAGCGATAGCAAGTGCCAAACATCCGAAGGCCATTGCACAAGAGAAGAGCGACGTAGATTTGTAAGAGAGTGCATTCAGCAGCATGAGATCAATCCGCGCCGCTGCATAGGTTTCTACGAGTACCGTTGCCGCAATGCTCACGCCAAGGAATGCACCAGCATGAGAGAGCGTAAGGCGTCTGTTTGCAAGCCATCCACCAATAACAAAGGACAATGCGTAGGTGACACCACTCATAAGCTTACGCCACTCGAGAAGTGACCACGAATTCTCACCTGGCGACACGAACGCGATGTAGTAGTTGATGGCATAGATAACCACAGTTGCCGCGCCAAGCACGCAGCCTGGATGCTTCAGCTGCGTCAGCACGCGTCCCAAGAAAGGACAAAGCACGACAAGCGTGACGTACACCCATATGAATTGAAGCCCCTGTGTGAACCATCCAAGGCTGTGCAGTGAGGCGGATGTTATGCCAGGGACTACCATACCCACCACAATCGCGCAGACGGCATAGGGGACGACTACAAGAAGTATCCGTCCAACCCGTCGAGCAACGCCGTGTGCCTTGTAATCACCAACACGTGCATCCTTCATTGCGGCAGGCAGAAGAAAGCATCCCGATATCATGATGAAGACATGATTACCCCATGCTCCAAGCTGATCGATAAACCCAAGCGTTCCCAACATCGAAGGACGGCAGAGTAGTGACTCGGGTATCACGTGCCCCGTACAGGCAAATTCGAACCATGGCTGAAACGTATGGAAGGCGGCAATACCTAGCATCGCGACAAGTCGAAGCATCTCCACAGAGAGAATGCGGGTCTTGGTTCGTTTCTGTCCTTCTGAAACCACTACGTCACTTTCCTCGCAAATAGGATGAAGCAAAAGGTGACTACTAATCTCCTACGCTTCGGACGTCATGCTGTCTCGAACTGTGCTACTTTCTGAGCTCGCTTAGCGTGGGATGATGCTTGTCCTTCTCGCTCAGGATGACCTGCTCCCCAGGGATAAGAGGCCACTCGATCCCGATGTCCGGATCGTCCCAGCAGATGCCGCCCTCGTCGTTGGGGTG
Source organism: uncultured Atopobiaceae bacterium (assembly GCA_947303905.1). GTDB lineage: Bacteria > Actinomycetota > Coriobacteriia > Coriobacteriales > Atopobiaceae > UBA1367. The sequence goes on along the minus strand of CAMYZR010000034.1, from coordinate 4,094 downwards.
ATACACGTCATCGCACTTGTAGGCGAAGATGGCGGTTTCGCTGAGCACGTAGAATCCGTGGGCAAAGCCACGCGGAATGAAGAACTGACGGTTGCTCTCCGCTGAGAGCCTCACGCCGGTCCACTCGCCATAGGTGGGGCTGCCCTCCCTGAGGTCGACCGCAACGTCGAAGACCTCTCCCTGGATAACGTGCACCAACTTTGCCTGCGGATGGTTGATCTGAAAGTGCAGACCACGAAGCCTCTGACCGAAGAGGATTGGTTATCCTGGACGAACTCGGTGTCGATGCCACCGGCAACGAAGTCCGGGCGCTTGTAGACCTCTTTGAAGTACCCACGGGAATCGCCAAAAGACCGACATTCCACAATTATGACCCCGTCGATCTTGGTAGGGATGAACGTGAAATTGCCTGAGGTTATGGGTTCCATCTGACTCTCCGGGATGTTCATGGGCCTTGCAACATCAACCATAGTAGCAAGAATGCCTCCGATTGGACCCACTTGAACAAAAGGGCTACGTCTCTGCCTCTGGAGACAAATGGGGTAGCCACAGGCCGCAGGCCTGTCGCGACCTCGCGGTTCGAGCCCATGGGGGTCCACGGCAAAAGAAAAGCGCCCCTGGGCAGGGACGCCGGAGTTTATGGTGGAGATGAAGGGGCTCGAACCCTCGGCCTCAGGCTTGCAAAGCCCGCGCTCTCCCAGCTGAGCTACATCCCCATATGTGGAGCCTCCGCTTACAATAACCGCCCCAGCGGCGACTCGGCTACACTGGGGCGGCTATTCGCGAAGGGTGGTGGGCCTGACAAGGCTCGAACTTGTGACCTCCCGGTTATCAGCCGGACGCTCTGACCAACTGAGCTACAGGCCCAACGCGAGAATTAATAATACACAGACCACCCCACTAGGTCAAGAAGAATTTTGAGAAGTTCTGCTCGCCACATTTCGAGGGCTTTCTACGGGCCAAAGCTTTCCAATTGGATTCCAGCCGTTGCGCTCAGTGAGTGTTTTCCCTATCATGCGCCTGTCGAGTGAGGAGATCGCATGGTGCGTATGGACATACAGACCGTTGTCATGGGAAGCCTTCAGATGGCTTCTCTCGTGGTGCTTAAGAAGCACGACGAGACTGGTCCCCAGGTCCATCTGCCTATACGTATCGGTCCTATCGAGGCGGCCGCGATCACGGCAAGCATCGAGGAGCGCAAGTCGCTTCGTCCCCTCACGCACGACCTGCTTTCCAGCGTGATTGAGTCGCTGGGAGCCCGATTGGCCTCCATATCCATCGTTGACGTCCGCGGCACCACCTTCTACGCGACGTTGCAGCTGGTGCGCAGTGACGGATCGCGTACCGACGTCGACTGCCGCCCCTCCGATGCCATCGCGCTGGCCTTGCGCACGGGAGCACCAATCTTTGCCCGCGAGCAGGTGCTGAGCACGGCCACCATGCCTGACTTCCATACGGTCGAGCAGGACAACGAGGAACGCGAGTTCCAGGCCTTCCATGACTTCGTGGAGAACCTGAGCCCGGAGGACTTTGCTTAGAGGCTCTGCCACAACCAACGCACTGGCAAGAAAAGCAACGTGCCCCCGCATCATATGCGAGGGCACGTCTCCGTATCTGTGGTATGGGGCTACTCGTCGATCAGCGTCTCGTCGAGTACCTCCTCACCTCCGATGTCGATGGGGTCATCGTCGGAGGGAACGCCCAGCTCGAGGGCACCCTGCATCGGGTCGACACGGGCAGCCTTCTTCTTGTGGACAACCATACGAGCGACGGCACCGACGCGGTCGTTCTCGCCGAGGTTCATGACCTTGACGCCCTGGGTCGAGCGGCCGAGCTTGGAGATGTCGGACGACTTGACGCGGATGACCACGCCCTCCTCGGAGACGATCATGAGCTCGTGCTGCGGGCCAACCACGCGGCAGGCAACCAGGTTGCCCTTGCGCTGCGTCATGGCGATGGTATACACGCCCTGGCCGCCGCGCTTGTGCTCCGGATAGTCGGAAACCGGCGTGCGCTTGCCAAAGCCCTTCTCTGTGATGACGAACAGGTCGCCGTTGCCGTTGGAGATCTCCATGCCAAGCATGGTGGCACCGTCCTTGAGGGTGATGCCGCGCACGCCGGAGGTCGCCCTACCGGTAGGCCTGATCTCGGACTCGTCGAAGAGGATGGCCTTGCCGTGGCTGGAGCAGAGAATGACCTTCTCGTTCTTCTTGACACGACGGACATTGACCAGCTCGTCACCCTTCTTGAGGTTGATGGCGATGAGGCCGTCGCGACGGGTCTTGTCGTAGTCACTCATGGCCGTCTTCTTGACCATGCCGCTCTTGGTGGCAAACAGCAGGTACTCGTCCTCGGGGAAGCTGCGGCAGGTGATGACCGCCGTAGGATGCTCGCCCTCGTCGAGCTGCAGCACGTTGACCAGCGCCGATCCGCGGGAGTAGCGCGTGCCCGTGGGCAGCTCGTGCACCTTCACGCGATAGACCTTGCCCTTGTTGGTAAAGAACAGCACGAAGTCGTGCGTGGAGGCAACGAAGAGGTCCTCGACGAAGTCGTTGTCCTTGAGCGAGAGACCCTGGATGCCCTTGCCACCACGCTTCTGCGAGCGATAGGTGACCACAGGCAGGCGCTTGACGTAGCCAGCGTGCGTGCAGGTGATGACCATGTCCTCCTCGGCGATGAGGTCCTCGACGTCGAGGTCCTCGGCTGCCACGCCCGTGATCTGGGTGCGACGCTTGTTGCCAAAACGCTGGCCGATGGCCTCGAGCTCGTCCTTGATGACGCCGAGAATCTTCTCGGGATGCTCGAGGAGGTCGCGATAGTAGGCGATCTGCTCATGCAGGGCCGCGATCTGACCGACGAGCTCGTCGCGCGCCAGACCCGTCAGGCGCCTCAGGCGCATCTGGAGGATGGCTTCGCCCTGGATGTCATCGATGCCAAAGCGCTCGTGCATGCGCGCCTTAGCCTCGGCATCGTCACGACTCGAACGAATGATGTGCACGACCTCGTCGATGTTGTCGACGGCGATGAGAAGGCCCTCGAGGATGTGGACGCGCTTGAGTGCCTTGTCCAGATCGAACTGCGTGCGGCGGGTGACGACGTCGACCTGATGGTCGATGTAGTGACGCAGCATCTCGGGCAGGCTCAGCGTACGGGGCACACCATCGACCAGGGCGAGGTCGATGACGCCGAAGTTGGCCTGGAGCTGCGTACGCTTGTACAGGTTGTTGAGCACGACCTGCGGAACAGCGCCACTCTTGAGGTCAATGACGATGCGCATGCCCTTGCGGTTGGACTCGTCGCGCATGTCGGAGATGCCCTCGATGTGCTTCTCGTTGACCTGCTGGGCGATGCGCTCCTGCAGCGTGCCCTTGTTGACCTGATACGGAATCTCGGTCACCACAAGGCGCTGACGGCTGCCCTTGCCGATGTTCTCGACATGGACCTTGGCGCGCACGGTGATGGTGCCGCGGCCAGTCTCGTAGGCCTCGCGGATGCCGTCGGTCCCCATGATGATGCCACCCGTGGGGAAGTCCGGACCGGGCAGGACCTTCATCAGGTCGTCAACCGTGGAATCGGGGTTGTCGATCATCATGTTGACGGCCGCGATGACCTCGTTCAAGTTGTGAGGCGGGATGTTGGTGGCCATTCCGACGGCGATGCCCGACGAACCATTGACCAGAAGGTTGGGGAAGCGTGCGGGCAGCACGGCAGGCTCGGAGAGCGACTCGTCGTAGTTGGGCTGCAGGTCGACCGTCTCCTTGTCGAGGTCGCGCAGCATCTCCATGGCGGCGTAGGTCAGGCGGCTCTCGGTGTAACGCATTGCCGCCGGAGGATCGCCGTCGATGGAACCAAAGTTGCCATGTCCGTCGACAAGCGGCAGGCGCATGGAGAAGTCCTGGGCCATACGAACCATGGAGTCGTAGATGGCCGCGTCTCCGTGCGGGTGGTACTTGCCCATGACTTCGCCGACCGTCCACGCACTCTTCTTGTGCGGGCGGCTCGGGACGATGTGGGCCTCGTTCATGGCGTAGAGGATGCGGCGATGCACGGGCTTCAGGCCGTCGCGCACATCCGGCAGCGCACGCGACACGATG